>NZ_JBSFWT010000079.1:0-34235 GCF_053594975.1 Streptomyces sp. NPDC002537 | reverse complement strand
CACCCCGGCCGCTCCGGGGCCCCCCACGCGGGGCCCGCGGGCCCGCCCACGGCCGGCCGGGGCGCCGCCGCGCCCCCCCCCGGGGCCGGGGCGGGCGGGGCGCGGGCGGGCGGACAGGCCGAGCGTTCGTGGGCGAGCGGTGGCGAGAGCGGCCGCCAACTGCCCTCTGCCGCGCAGAAAACGGAGGTGGGCGTCCGTGCACGCCGCGAGGTGGGTTCGGTGGAGGGCACGGACGCGGGCACCGTGGCGCAGCACCGCCGCGGCGGCCGCGCCGCTGGCTTCCGCGACGGTGGCTTCCAGACCGCCGGTTTCCGCGACGGCGGGGGTGGCCCGCATGACGCCGGGCGGCGGGTCGGGCAGGGGGAAGCGGATGTCCGGGGCGTGGGCGGGCACCCGGACGCGCGGACCGTCCGGACCGCTGTCCCGCGGAGATTCCCCGGAGCGGGCCGCGGCCGCGGCCCGCAGTCCCACTCGATGGGCGGGGCCGTCCAACACCGGGACGACGACCTCGGCCGTACGGGCTCCGGGCAGCGGTTCCGCCGGGGCGGCGGGGCGGGGCCGTACCCGGTGGTGGAGGGCGGTGACGGCGGTGGCGACGGCGAGCAGCCCGCAGGCGGCGTGCGCGCTGCCGAACAACTCGGTGACGTCGCACCGGCCTTCCTCCTGGAGGTTCGCGCCGATACGCAGGTCCGCCTCCGCGCCGGGCGGGTCGTCGAGCAGGGCGAGGACGGGGTCGCCGTCGCGTTCGGCGTCCGCCAGGCGCTTGAGGACGAGGACGACGGCGGCGTCGCCGGGCGCCCGGGACAGGCCGAGGCCGTCGAGGGCCGCCGTGTGCACCTCGTCGTGGGACAGGTCGACGGCCCCGACGAGCACCGCGTCGGCCTCGCGGGTACGCAGGGCCCGGGCGGCCAGCCACAGGGCGACGACGCCGGAGGCCTCTTCGCAGGAGACGGTGAAGCCCGGTCCCGCGAGATCGAGTTGGGCGTTGATGCGGTTGGCCACGATGTTCGGCAGGCTGCCGACGGCCGAGGCGGCGCCGACGAGGGCGTGGCAGGCATCCCGGAGCCGGTCGACGGTGCCGGGCGGGGCGGGGAGTCCGGCACGTTCCCACAGGTGGGCGATGCGGCGACGCTGCGGGAAACGAGCGGCGCGGGGGTCGTTGCCCATCCCGACGAGGACGGCGGTGCGCTCGCGCGGGAGGACCAGGCCCGCGGCGGCCTCGCGTGCGGCGTCGAGGGCGAGGATCTGCTGCGGGAGGGTCTCCTCCAGGTCCGCGGGCGGGAAGCACAGTCCGTCGAGGGCGACGGAGACGGTCGTCCGCGGTGCGCGGGCCGGCCGGCCGTTGAGGACGGCGTGGACGAACCCGGCGGTGGTGTCGCCGTCGTCACCGGTGCGGACGGCGAGCGCGACGACGGCGACGGGCTCGTCCGGACGTTCCTCGTCGGCCGGCTGCTCCACAGGGCGGCAGGTGGCGGGCGGCGGGGCGGGAGCCGTCCTCTCGTCCCAGGCGTCGAGGACCACATGGGCGTTGGTGCCGCCGAAACCGAAGGCGCTGACCGCGGCACGGCGTGGCCCGGACCAGTCTTCCGGCTGCGTGAGGAGCCGGAGGGGGTGCCCGCGGAGCGCGGGTGAGGGGATGTCGGCACCGAGGGTCGCGGGGCGCAGGCCCGACGTGAGGGCACCGACGGCCTTCAGCAGACCGGCGGCTCCGGCGGGGGCGAGGAGGTGGCCCACGTTGGACTTGACCGATCCGATGGGCAGCCCGCGATGAGCGGCGAAGAGGCGCCCGGTGGAGGCGATCTCGGCGGCGTCGCCGACGGCGGTGCCGGTGGCGTGGCATTCCAGCAGGCCGACGGTCTCGGGGGCGATGCCCGCCGTGGTGTAGGCGAGGCGCATGGCGTGTTCCTGCCCGGCCGGGTCGGGGCTGAGGAAGCCGGAGCCGCGGCCGTCGTTGCCGAGGCCGATGCCGCGGATGACGGCGAGGACCGGCCGGTCCTGGGCCAGGGCGTCGGCGAGCCGCATGAGGGCGACGAGCGCGGTGCCCTCGGCGGGGACGAGCCCGTCGGCGTCGCGGTGGAAGGGGCGGCTGCGCCCGGTGGGGCTGAGGGCGGACACGGCGGCGAAGCCGCTGTGGACGAGCAGGCTGTCGGCCCCGTTGACGGCGCCGGCGAGCATGAGGCCGGCCGAGCGGTCGTGGAGCCGGTCGCAGGCGAGTTTGACGGCGTAAAGGGCGGAGGCACAGGCGGCGTCGAGGGCGAAGGCGCCGGCGTCGAGACCGAGGGCGCGGGCGGCGAGCAGGGCGGGCAGGCCGGAGCAGAACCGGTCATGGGGGTCGGGCGGCCGCCCGGCGGCCAGCAGGGCGTCGCGGACGGTGGGTTCCTGCCGGCCGGCCCAGACGTGTTCGGCGTGGCGCGTGGCCGCGTCGGAGGGGTGGCAGAGGTTGCCGAGCACGAGTCCCGTGCGGTGCGGGGCCGGCCCGGAGTGACCGGCTTCGCGCAGGGCCTGTCGGCCGGCGTGCAGTACCCACTGGACGAGCGGGTCCAGGCTCAGTACGTCCGCGCTGTCGAGGGCGAATCCGGCGGGGTCGAAGGCGTCCGCGAAGCCGTGGACGTAGCCGCCGGTGTCGCCGGGGAGGTGGTCGTGGCCGTCCGGCGTGGTGGCGGTGACGGCGACGGCGGGCGGCAGCCGCCAGCGGCCGGGCGGCGCGGGGCCGAGGGCGCTGCGCCCGGCGGCGACGTCGTCCCAGAAACGGTCGGGGGTGAGGGCGCCGGGCAGGACGCAGCCGCGTCCGACGATGGCGATCGGTTCGAATCCCATGCGGCTCCTGTTCCCTGCGGTTCCCCTCGTTGCGCGGGCTGTTGGCATCGGTGGCCCGTACTCGGCCCGGCGGTCCTGTCGGGATCCGGTGCGGGGGAACCGCGTGACCGGACCGCGATGCCGGCGGAGCTCTCAGTCGGGGCGCCGGACGAGTTCCACGTCGCGGAGTTCGGCGAAGGGGGTGCCGTCCTCCCCGGTCAGATGCAGATGGCACTGGGCGTGGGCGCCTTCGGCCCACAGGGGGCGGACCTCGCAGTGGACGGGTCCTTGGGCGGGGCCGGGGCAGTGGAGGCGGAAGGCGCCGACGGCCATGGGCAGGGCGGCACCGCCGAGGGCGGTGCTGGCCCAGCGCCCGGCGAGTTGGAGGGCGCCGTCGACGGTGGCGGGGTCGGTGTGCCAGCGGCCGGGGGGCCAGCCGAGGTTGTCGAGGCCGTGCAGGGTGCCGCGGGCGCCGGCCGCGCCGAGGCCGTCGACGGCGACGAGGGAACGCATGAGGGGACCGTGGAAGAGCACGGTGCCGTCGTAGATCTCGTCGGCCCAGGGCGGGAGGTCGGCCGGGACGGGGGCGGGCTCGTCACCGGGCACGGGCGAGTCGGCGAGGTGCAGGCTGCCGCCGTAGTGCAGTCGGCCTCCCGCGCCGCGCAGTTCGACGGTGAGCTGGCCCGGCTCATGGGGATCGGCGACGGCGTGCAGGGTGAAGGCGTCACCACCGTCTTCGAACCCGGTGAGGGTGGCGGGGTGCAGGACGCGGAGGTCCTTCAGAACGGGGTGGTCGGCACCGGGAGCCCAGGCGCGGACGGCTCCGGTGAACCATTCCAGAACCTGGGCCACGGGCAGGACGGGTGTGCCGTCGATGACGTGGTCGGCGATGTGGGGGTGGGTGTGCCGGGCGACGCGGACCTGCGCGGGCTGCGGGACGGTGGCGGCGGGGGGCCCTTCCGCGGCCGCGGTGAGCACGACGCGGGCTTCGTGGCCGGTGGCGGTCAGTTCGCGGACGAACGCGGCGGCACCGGCCTCCATGCCGAGCAGCGGTACACCGGCGGAAGCGAAGCGGTCGGCGAGCGCGGGGACGACCATGCCGCCCGCCCAGGGCCCCCAGGCGAGGGACCGGACGAGGCAGCCGGGGCGTTCGGCGGCCTGGGCCGAGGCGGCCTGGGCGAGGACCTCGTTGGCCATGGCGTAGTCGCTCTGCCCGGGGTTGCCGTGGCAGGCGGTGATGGAGGAGAAGAGACAGATGCTGCGGAGCGGGTCGGCGGCCGTGGCCTCCAGCAGGACGCGCAGCCCTTCGACCTTGGTGCCGAAGACCTGGTCGAAGTCCGTGTCGGTCTTGTCGGGGAGCAGCCGGTCGGCGAGCACACCGGCGCCGTGCACGATGCCGGTGACGGGTCCCCAGTCCGCGCGCACGGCGGTCAGTGCGTCGGCCAGGGCACGGGGGTCGCGGACGTCGACCGGGAAGTAGCGGGCCGGTGAGCCCGCGTCCTCCAGGGCGGCCACGGTGGTCCCGATCTCGCGGACGGCGAGGATGTGCCGGGCGCGCGCGGCGAGTTCGGCCGGGGACATCGAGGGCTCCCGGACGGCGAGGGCGCGGACCAGCCCGGCCTCGTCGGCGGTGTCCGGCAGTCCGGGCTGCTCCTCGTCGAGTTCGGTGCGGCCGAGGAGCACGAAGCGGGGTCGGCGGGCGCGGGCGAGGGCGAGCAGGGCGGCCGCGGTGACGCCCCGGCCGCCGCCGGTGGCCACGATGACGTCCTCGGGCCCCGGTCCCGGCGGTTCGCGACCCGCGTCCTCCGTGGGAAGAGGCGCGGGAACGGACTGCAGGGTGACACGGCTGCCGTCGGCGGGCAGACCGACGTCCAACAGCGGCCCACCGGTGAGGAGTTCGGCGGCGATCGCCTCGGCAACCTCCTCGGGGGCACGGCCCGAGCGCGGGCAGTCGATGGCCTTGACCGCGGCGGCGGGCCACTCCCGGGCCGCGCTACGGGCCAGGGCGGCGAACCCGCCGGACCAGGCACGGGCACCCTGCGCACCGCTCAGGCCGAAGTCACCGCCGGTGTCCTGGACGGTGACGAACACGCCGCCCTCATCGGTGAACCGGGGCGCCACGAGCCGCGCGGCACGGAAGGCCGCGCGCTGGGCCTCCAGCATCTGCTCGACGGAGGCGTCCTGGCGCAGGCCGCCCAGGAGAAGCACGCCGCGCGTGTCGGCGGACAGGGAGTCGGCGCTCCCGACGGCCTCCGCGGCGGCTCCCCGGGCGGTGAGCCGTTCGACGACGAGCTTGGCGAGCCCGGAGCCGCCGTCGACGACGGTCAGCACCTGCTCGGTGAGGCCCGGCATCGCCAGACCGGCGGCGGGGACGGGCACGGCGCGCGGCACGTACCGGGTCGCGCGCTCCGCGGAGACGGCGGGCGCGACCGGTGTGACGGGGTCGGCAGCCGGTGGCGGCGCTTCGTCCGTGGCGGTCGCCCCTGCGGGAGCGTTCCCGGGACGAGCAGGCGGTTCGGGGGCTCGGTGCGGTTCGGCTGCCGGTGCTGCGTCGGCTCCGTCCGTCAGGGCGCGGATCCTCTCGGCGATCTGGCCGAGCGTCTGCAGGGCGACGAGCTCCGCCGGGTCGCCCTGGGGCAGTTCGCCCAGGCGCCGGCGCAGTGCCGCGAGGATCTCGACCTTCTTGATGGAGTCGATGCCGAGGTCGGCTTCGAGCCGCATGTCGGGGCGGAGCATCTCGACCGGGTAGCCGGTGCGTTCGGCGACCACGGAGAGCAGCACCGCCTCGATGTCCACGGTGCCTTCCGGGCGTTGTGGCCCGGCGGGCACCGGCGGTGGGGCGGCGGTGCCCGCCGGTGCCGCGGGCATCTCGAGGGCGGGTGCCGCGAACGGTGGCGCGGTCACCTCCACGGGGGGCGCGGCGACGCGGGGCACGTCCCCGCCGAAGGACTGTGGCACGGCGTCGGCGGGGGTGCCGAGCAGGGCCGCGACGGAGGCCTCGGAGAGCTTGAGGAAGGCCAGGTGGGACTCCGTCATCATGCGCTGGTACGCGGCGTGGGCCTCGGCCGTCTGCCGCTGGGCGTCCTCGACGATCCGTACCAGGGAATCGGGCGCACCCGCCGGGACCGGAGCGGCCACGGAGGCGGGCGCGAGTACCGGAGCGGCCGGGGGGACGGGTGATGCCTCCGCCGGGACGCCCGGCGACGCTCCGGTGACCGGTGCGGTGACCGGTGCGGAGGCGGGCACGGGTGCCGTCTGTGCCGTGGCGCCCGGCGACGGCCCGGCGGCCGGAGCGGGATCCGTGGCCGGTGCGACAGCCGGATCGGAGGCCACACCCGTGCCGTCGGCGGCCTGGGGCGGGTACGTCCTGCCGTGGTTCCCCCCGTCGATCTTCACTGTCATGGTGGTTCGCTGCTCCTGCTCGGGGTCTGCGGGCGGGCGGTAGTGGCGCCAGGCGGGGCCGAAGTCCAGGGGGACACCGTGGACGGCGAGCCGGGCCAGGCCGTCCTGAAGGGCCGTCACCCCGTGCCCGTCGCGGCGGTCGAAGGAGACGGCCAGGTGCGGGCGGTCGCCGAGGATCCGCCCGGTCAGCCGCGTGAGCACGGTGCCGGCGCCCACTTCGGCGAAGACCCGTACCCCGGCCGCGTACATGGCCTCGACCTGGTCCGCGAAGCGCACGGGCGCGGTGAGGTGGTCGGCGAGCCGCACCCGCACGGCTTCGGGGTCGGGCGGGTAGGGAGCGGCATCGGTGTTGGAGTAGGCGTCGATGGCCGGTGCCCGGACGGGCGCGGCGCGCAAGGTCTCCTCGAAGGGCGCGCGGGCACCGGCGACGAGCGGGCTGTGGAAGGCGGCGGCCGCCGGCAGCGGTGTGACGGGGACGCGGGTCCCGTCGAGCCGTGCGGTGACGGCCGCGAGGGCCGGTCCGGTGCCGGACAGGACGGTCTGCCCGGGGCCGTTGTGGTTGGCGATCCAGATCTCGTCGATCCCGGCGACGGCCGCCGCGGTCTCCTCGGGGCCGGCGGCGACGGCGGCCATGCCGCCCGGGGCGTCGGCCGCCGCGTCGTGCATCAGGGCGCCGCGGCGGCGGGCCAGGTGCATGAGGGTGCCGGCGTCGTACGCGCCGGCGGCGTGCAGGGCGGTGAGTTCGCCGAGGCTGTGCCCGGCGGTGCAGGCGGGCCGCAGGCCGTGTTCGCCCAGGACGGCGAGCAGGGCCAGGCTGTGGGCGGCGAGCGCGGGCTGGGCCCAGCGGGTCTCGGTGAGCAGGGCCCGCTGGGCGGTGCGTGCGGCGTCGTCACCGGCGGGCGGGGGGAAGACGACACGGTGCAGGGGCGGCCGGGCGGTCCCGCCGTCCGCGGTGGTCCCCTCCTGGGCGACCGCGTCCCAGACGGACCGGGCGGCCGGTTCGTGCACGGCGAGGTCGGCGCCCATGCCCGGGTACTGGGAGCCCTGGCCGGGGAAGAGGAACGCGACCCCGCCGGGCTCGGACTGCCCGGCGACGTAGTGCAGCACGCCCGGTTCGGTCAGCGGCCGCCTCCCTTCCCCGGACCTGCCGAGGTGCCCGGCGGCCCGGTCGAGGCGTTCGGCGAGCTCGCCGACATCGGCGGCGATCACCGCCAGACGCAGGGGCTCCTCGGCGCGGAACGCCTCCTGGGTACGGCGGGCCAGGTCGGCCAGCCGGAACTCGCCGTCGGCGCCGTCGGCCGCCGCGGCGCGGACGGCGGCGACACGCTCGCCCAGCTCTTCGGCGGTCGCGCCGCTGAGCAGCACGAGTTCGGTGGGCGCGGTACGGACCCGGGGCGGCGGGGTGTGCGGGTCCCCGGGCGGCGGCGTGTGTTCCTCCAGCGTGACGTGGAAGTTGCTGCCGCCGAAGCCGAAGCTGGAGACGGCGGCCCGGCGGGGGTGTCCGGCGGGCCGGATCCAGGGGCGGGCCGCGGTGTTGAGGTAGAAGGGGCTGGTCTCGACGCGCAGGTCTGGGTGGGGGCGGTCGGCCTTGATGGTGGGCGGGAGCACCTTGTGGTGCAGGGCGAGTACGGCCTTGAGCAGCCCGACGGCGCCGGCCGCGCATTTGGTGTGCCCGACCTGGGACTTGACCGAACCGAGGGCGCACCACTGGGTGCCGGGGCGTCCCTCGGCCTCGTAGACCTCGCGCAGGGCGGTGAACTCGGCCTGGTCGCCGGCCCGGGTGCCGGTGCCGTGCGCCTCGACGAGCCCGACGGTGCCGGGCCCGTAACCCGCGTCGGCGTAGGCGCGGCGCAGAGCACGGGCCTGGCCCTCGGCGAGGGGCGCGTAAATGGCGGTGCCGTGCCCGTCGGAGGAGGTCCCGAGGCCGCGGATGACGGCGTAGACGGGGTCGCCGTCGCGCTCGGCGTCGGCCAGCCGTTTGAGGGCGAAGAGGGCGAGGGCCTCGCCGAGCATGGTGCCGTCGGCGTCCTCGGCGAAGGGACGGCAGTCGTCGGTCGGGGACAGGGCGGGGGTGGTGGTGAAACAGCGGAAGGTGCCGATGTCGTTGGAGGCGTCCACTCCTCCGGTGAGCACCAGGTCCGCGCGTCCCAGGGCGAGCTCGTCGAGCGCGCAGGAGAGGGCGGCGAGGGAGCTGGCACAGGCGGCGTCGGTGGTGTGGTTGGTGCCGTGCAGGTCGAAGCGGTTGGCGATGCGTCCGGCGACGACGTTGCCGAGACCGCCGGGGAAGCTCATCTCGTCGGGTACGGGGTAGCGGGCGGCGATGGCGTCGCAGAGCTCCTGCGCCTGGTGTTCGGGCAGACCGTGGTCGCGCAGGGCGCTCAGCCAGAGGGGCCGGTGGTTGCGGTGGCCGGCCTGGGTGAGCATCTCCAGGACGGCGCTGCCGATGATGACGGAGACCTTGTCGCGGTCGAGGGCCTCGGCGCCGCGGCCGCCGGTGGCGTCCCGCAGGACCTGGTCGGCGACCATCAGGGCGAGCAGTTGCGCGGTGTCGGTGGAGGCGATGGCGGAGGGCGGGATGCCGTGGGCGAGGGGGTCGAAGTCGACCTGGGGCAGGAAGGCGCCACGCCGGACGTAGACCTTGTCGGGGGTGCCGGGGACGGGGTGGTAGTAGTCGTCGACGAGCCAGCGCGAGGGCGGGACGCCGGTCATGGCGTCGTGGCGGCCGAGGATCAGGCGCCAGCTCTGCTCGACGTCGCGGGCGTCCGGGAGGAGGGCGCCGAGGCCGATGACGGCGACGGGCACCCGGCCGGCGGGTGGGATGTCGGGCATGCTCGGCTCCTGACGGGTTCGCGGCGCCCAGGGTCCTAGGTGAGCGGGCGTGGAGGGAAGTCGAAGGCGGCGGGGGGCAACGCGACGCCGTAGCCGCGCAGTTGGTGGGCACGGGTGAGGACGGCGGCGCCCTCGAGGAGATTGCGGGCGATCTGGACGACGGTGCGCCGGGCCGGGTCGGCGAGGAAGCTGTCCGCCGTCCAGCGGTTGAAGGCGCCCATCGCGGGGCCGCACCAGATCTGGTAGTCGGCGCGGCGTGCGGTGTGGCCGTCGATGGCCCAGCGGCTGGAGCGGCCGAGGTACCAGCGGAAGACGAGAGCCATGCGGTGCCGGGGGTCCGACTCGGCGCGGGCCGCCTGGCCGGGGTCGCGGTCCTGCCAGAAGCGGCGGGTCTCGGCCCAGACGGTGTCGAACGGGTCCTGGAGGATGTCGCGTTCGACGGTGGCGCGGTCCCGCTCGGGGACGGCGTCCCAGGAGGCGTGGTCACGGTAGAGCTCGTAGAGGCGGTTGGCGCGGCCGGCGAAGAGCGTGCCGCGGCGCAGCACCTGGAGTCTGATGCCGAGTTCGAACATGTCGGCGGCCGGGGCCATGGCGACGTCGGCGACGTCGGCCGCGGCGAGCAGCGCCCGCGCGTCGTCGGAGAGTCCGGATTCGACGGCGGCCTGGTTGACGGAGCCGGTCAGGACGTAGGCGGCGCCGAGGGCGAAGGCGGCGGCCACGGCGGCGGGGGTGCCGAGGCCACCCGCCGCGCCGATCCGGACGGGGCGTTCGTAGCCGTGGGCGCGGGCGAGGGAGTCGCGCAGGGCGAGGACCGCGGGGAGCAGGACGGTGAGGGGGCGGTTGTCGGTGTGGCCGCCGCTGTCGGCCTCGACGGTGATGTCCTCGGCGACGGGTACGCGCGCGGCCAGCCGGGCCTCGGCCTCGGTGAGGCGGCCGTCGGTGACGAGCCCGCGGAGCAGGGTGTCGGGGGCCGGGGACAGGAAGGCGCTCGCGACCTCGGGGCGGGAGACCTTGGCGAAGACACGGGTGCGGCGCTGGACGCGGCCGTGGGCGTCGAGCCCCAGCCCGGTGGCGGAGAGGCGTACGACGGCGGGGGTGAGCTCCCTGAACGCCGAGGCGGAGACGGCGGGCACCCGGTGCCGGAGCAGGAGGTCGGCGACACGGTCCTCCAGGCCGGGCTCGGCCGGGGAGTGGATGAGGTTGACACCCCAGTTGGGGCGGTCGCCGAGCCGGGTGGTGAGCTCGTGGACGGCGCGTTCGACGCGGTCGGTGTCCAGTCCGGCGGCGCCGAAGAAGCCGAGGAGTCCGGCTTCGGCGAGGGCGGTCACCATGCCGGTGGTGGCGATGCCGTTGGCCATCTCCCCGGCGATGTAGGGGAACTCGGTGCCGTGGGTCTCGGCGAAGGAGCGGTCGCCGAGCCACTCGGGGCGGAGCGGGGGCAGGGTGCCCAGGAGAGGGACGCCGGTCCGTCCGGCGGCGGGGGCGGCGGAGCCGCCGAGGGCGAGGCCGACACGCCCGTCCGGGGCGGCGACCAGGTGGGCGGGCTCCCCGACGCGGGCGACGAACGGCAGGACGTCGGCGGCGGCATAGGCGGGGGGCCGGTCGCCCGGGTACCAGAGGGCGCCCGGTCCGGGGTGGTCCGGGCGGGAGAGCGTGGGCTCCTGGCGCGGGCGGCGGGGTGCGGGGTCGGTTCCGGCGAGGAGGTAGGGGAGGTCGATGTCGGGAGGCGGGGGCAGGGGGCCGAGCAGCCGACGGGCCGCGGTGTCGTCGAAGCGCCGCCGGTGGTGCAGATAGGGGGTGAAGCCCGGGTAGAAGTCGGTCGCCCGCTCCAGCTCCGTGGCGTCGTGGACCGTGCCTTCCTGGAGCTCCAGGCGCACCGGGAAGAAGCGTTCGAGGAGGTGGACCAGTACGGCCATGGGGGTGTCCCGGGGGTGGACGACGTGGAAGGTCGACACCCCCGGGCCGTGGCAGCGCTCGGCGAGCAGCGCCATCGCCTCGGCGGCCCAGTCCACCGGCAGGAGGTTGAGGTGCCCGTCACCGCGGCCGGCCAGGCGGACGAGCGGGCGTTCCCCGGGCGGCGGGCCGAGGCCGGTCGTGGCGGCCGCCTCCTCGCCGGACCGGGCGACGTCGCCGAGGGTCTGCAGCGTGTGGCTGGGCAGGTCCTCGCGCGGCGGCCGGTCGCTGACCAGGATGCTGGGGCGGAGGATGACGGCGGGCCGGTGGTGGCGCCGGGCCCAGGCGTGGACGAGCAGTTCGGCCTCGTACTTGGACTGTTCGTAGGCGTTCTCGAAGCCGTGCTCGTCGGTGAGGTCGCGCTCGTAGGCGACGCCGTCGCGGCGGGATCCGGCGACGAAGGCGGTACTGACGTGGTACAGGCGCGGGGAGCGCCGGCCGGCGCCGACGAGTTCCAGGATGTGCCGGATGCCCTGCACATTGACGTTGCGCAGGCTCGCGAGGTCGGCGTTGAGCCGGATGTCACCGGCACAGTGCCAGACGGCGTCCACCCGGTCGGCCAGGTCCCGGAAGCGGGCGGACGAGAGCCCCAGGCGAGGCAGGGAGACATCGGTCTCCACGACCCGGACACGCCCGCGGAGGCGGTGGAGCAGGGCGTCGGGGGTCCGCAGCGAGGCCAGGACAGTGGCGAGGTGGTCCTCGACACCGCGGGGCCGGGAGCGGGCCAGCACGGTGACCTCCGCGCCGCGGCGCAGGAACTGCACCAGCAGCCGGCTGCCGAGGAATCCGGTGGCACCCGTCAGTGCGATATGCATGGCCCAGCGCTCCAGAGGGAGGAGGAATTCGCGGCGGGAAGTGTTCCGGCCCTCGCTCGCAGCAGCTCCCGCTCACGCCACACACATGAACATATACGGCAGATCTCCAAGATTTTCAGGTCCGTGATGCGGCGTGGTGACGCTTACGGGACGGGGCCGGCCAGCGTTCGGGCGGCCGAGCGGCCAGGCGGAGCCTGTGGGCCGGACGAGTGGCCGCCGCCGACTCACCCGCCACAACGTTGCCGTGCCCGGGGCCGCGCTCGACCATGCGGGCATGAACGAGTGTGAGGTGTGCGGCAACGAATACGCCATGGCGTTCGTCGTGGAGGCGCAAGGCGCACGGCACGTCTTCGATTCCTTCGAATGCGCCATCCACCGCATGGCCCCCATCTGCGAGCACTGCGGGTGCCGGGTCATCGGGCACGGCGTGGAGGCCGACGGGCGTTTTTTCTGCGGGGCGCACTGCGCCGGCAAGGAAGGCGCCAAGGGACTCGTCGACCACGTCTGACGACCTCGTGCGGCGTGGCCCGTGCACGGCTGGGTGGAGGACCAGGTGTGGACCGCCGCGAGGGTGGCCACGCTGACCGGCAGGAAATTCCACGTCTCCTACAGCATCTCCGGGGCCACAAGGCTGATGCGCCGCCTCGGCTTCAGCCCGCAGGTTCCCGCACGCAGGGTGGCCGAGCGCGACGAGCAGGCCGTCACCGTGTGGAAGGAGGCGACCTGGGCCGAGGTAAAAGAGCCCGGGCGTGCTGCGCGCGCTCCTGGGCGAGCGTGTCGCGCGCTGGCGGTTGTTGGAGCGGTGGACGCGGATGGCTTCCGTGCCGAAGACGTCCGTGGGCAAGTTCGACAAGAAAGTGTTGCGGCGGCTGGATGAGAGACCGCGGTCGCGACTCCGGGCCCGGCTCTGGCCGGGCCCGGAGCGGTGAAGCGATGCGTGCGGTGTTCCCGGCGGCGGGAATTCCGCGATCGGGGATCAGATCCCGGTTGTCGACTTGATCCAGTCGCGCTTGCTGATGACGTCGTCGGGCATCGCGGTGCAGTGGACCCGGTCGTCGTTGACCGGGAAATCCCAGTCCGTCCCGATCAGCTTCCACGTGCCGTTGTAGTTGTGGAGGAACGGGGCGCCGTAGTCGCCGGCACCCAGGCACCCTCCGGATTTGCAGCCGGCCGCCGTAAACACGGGGTAGGTGCCCTCCGGGTCCGTTTGGAATCCCGTGATTTTCATGTCGATCTTGTTCAGGGACGACCGGTCCCAGCCGTAGACGGTGTCCGTGTCCCCGACAGCCGGAGGTGTGTCGGACTTGTCGGGGAGCACGATGTACCCGTTCGCCGCCGGGTCGGATTGCGGCCCCGTAGGAGCCGGGATCGACTGGGCGATGTGAAACGCCGCGAAGTCGGAGTTGCCGTCGTTGTACGCGGCGTCGACGCTGTAGGTCGTACCGTCCCCGCGATCGATCGTGATGGGGTACTTCGACAGATCGGCGAAATTGCACCCCGATGCGCTCAACACCCAGTGCGGGCCGATGAGCGCGCCGGTGCAGTCGAAGTTGTCGGGTGGATCACTGACATGGAGGTGGACCGCGGAGGAGGGCGTCTGGGCGGGGGTGCCACCGCTGATCGCGAAGGCGTCGGCATTGTTCACGGCGCACAGCGCGACGGCGGCGCCCACCGCTGCGGTGGCGGTCAGGATCTTGGACATGGTGTTTGCTCCTGGTTCTGGGAACTCACCGATGAGACCAGCCTTGTGCGTGGGCACTTCCACAGAGGCGATGAGCGTGGCCGGGGCTACGGCAGGCTTACGGGAGCACAGTCCACTTCTGGGTGGTGGACTGGGTGCTCGGGACGACCACCACTGTTGATCCGGCTGCCCAAGTGCCGCAGGTGTCCAGCACGCTGTGGCTCTGAACGCCGTGCATGTCGGTGACCGTGACCGCGCTGGTGATGGTCATCGCGCCGTTCGAGTCCTGGGTGACCTGCCACTCCTGCTGGGGGGTGATGTTGCTCGTGTCCCTGTGGGTCAGAGTGGCCGGACCCCCGGTGTAGGTGGGGGCGGTCAGCGCGAGGGACGGGTCGCAGCTGTCCTGGATGTTCGCGGTGCCGTCCGGGTCCAGGAAGAACTTCCACTGCTCTGAAGCGTGGCTCGCATCGTAGATGTTGATGTCGGCATAGCCGGTCTGGCTGGAGCACTGGCCTTCCACCTCAAGTGCCAGGCGGTTGCCATTGCTTGTGGTGCCACCGTTGGTGATGCTGTGGTATTGGCCGTCGCCGACGATGGACGTCGGAGAAGCCGCGGAGCGGCGGGCACCGGTCTGGGACGGTGAACCGCCGACAGTTTTCGACCGTTGAATCGCGGTTGCAGCCGGGATGGATGAGGCTGCGGTGGGCCGCAGTTCAGCGGCCTGGGCGCCTTGAGCGGCGACCAGCAAACCGACGGTGAACACCGCCGGAAAGGCTCGAAGTCCTTGACCGGCGACATAGCTGAACATGATGTGCCTTTCTGCGGGGGAGAGGCAAAAACGGCGGTGCGCGACAGGAGGTGAGGCTCCCTGTTGCCTGTCCGGCAAGTGGCAACCGAATGTCACGGTGCCGTGAGAAATCCCTGCCTGCCAGGGCATGTTGGCTTCCGTAGAGCGTTTTCCTTGTGGCGGCGGGGATGGGCTGCCGAACCTTGGGAAAGCGTCAGCGCAGCGGGGCCCCGGAATGGCCACTGTGACGAGCCTAGGCTCTGCTCGTGCTCATCATGAGGCGCATGACTGGGCCCCTTCCGTCGAGCAGCACCCCTGTTCGGGGGAGTGGAGCCAGGACAGCATGGCTCGTTGAATCTCGGATAGAGAGCCCACACGCAGTTCACTCGCATGGAGGTTAAATGTGATGAATGCGGGGTGCTATCAAACCCATCCATGTGCCGCCATCGGAGTTGGCTGCCGGGAATCCAATGAGCGGAGGTAACCTCATATGAGCTGTGATTCCAGCCCAGTTGAGAGGTTCACCGACTCGAAGCGCTGGGTGTCGATCCCGCCTTTCTTCGCAGCGCGCCTGGCGTTCCGGTGCCTCGGTGCGGATCACGCGAACGGAATGATTCGTTCCTCGATGCCGAGCAGGACCTTTTCAACAAACCAAGGCATCCTCAAATCCGATGCTCCGGGTTGAGGAACAGGCGCTCATCTTGTTCTTTATGGTCCGAGTCGATTTCGTTCGGTGATGCTTTCTGGTCGTTTCGCGGTCTTGTCCACGCCGTAGTGGGTGGCGGGTCGCCGGTTCTTCGAGCCTAGCGGCCTTCCAGGGACAGGAGCTGAGGGTTTGGGTGCACGGGCCGGACAGTGCAGAGCCTGTCGCACAACTCCCCACCTCGGGGCTGTCAACAGGGTGCCGGCGTTCGATTCTCATGCCCGGTGAGTCGGTGGAACCTCGGGGTATGGGGGTCAACTTCGTTGTGAGTGACCGTGATCGCGCGTTCGTACTTCCGCAGGACATCCGGGAGTGGCTGCCGCCGGAGCATCTGTGCTGGAAGGTGCTGGAGGTGGTCGGTGAGATGGACCTGTCGGCGTTCGTGTCCGGGTACCGCAGGGACGGCCAGGGTCATGCGGCCTACCCGCCCGCGATGCTGCTGGCCCTGGTCCTCTACTGCTACAGCAAGGGGCTCCGCTCCTCGCGCGGGATCGAGGCTGCCTGCCTCGATGGCATCGGATGCCGGATCATCATGGCGAATCACCGCGTCGACCACTCCACGGTCGCGTGTTTCATCCGCCGCCATCATCTGTCGCTGAGGGACCTGTTCGTCCAGATCCTTGCGCTGTGCGATCGGCGGGGCCTGGCGGACCTCACGGCGGTGTCGGTGGACGGCTCCCCGATGAAAGCGAACGCGTCCCGCTTCTCCAACCACTCGCTGAGGACACCGGAGAGGGGCATGTCCCACCAGGAAGCGGACATGGCCGCGCCGGGTGTGCAGCGCGTCGACGGTCACAGCGGCGGTTCCGGCGGGGTCAGTGCCGAGCGGGTCCGCGAGTCCGCCAGGGCAGGCGGCGTTCAGCAGCCGGCGGATCGTCGCCGCGCTCGGCGCGACACGGATACCGAACACGCCGGCGGTGCGGGCTCCGAGCCGGGCCAGGGCGTCCTGCGGGGCCGCCTTCGCCCACTGCCCGATTGCCGCGAACGAGCGTGCCCGGCGAGTACGGCCGAGCAGGCGACCAGCAGCACGCTCACGAACGGGTGGCGCTTTCCCGGCCGGTGCCGCGGGTCGGGAAGCGTGACCAGCCGGGACGGCAGATCACCGACCGCACGGTGCCGACGGGGGCGACTTCGCCAGGCAGACACTGGCAGACTGACGACACATCGAAGTTCCGGTATGGCAGGGCGACTTGATCGGTCACCTGCTCCAACCGGACGAGACACGGCCATCGGCAGTCGTCACACCACCGTGACCTGCAACTTCTCGCCACCAGCCGGACTTTGCAACAGCCCTGACGTTACGGGCTCGTCGTCGAGGAGTGCCGGCTGTAATGACGGCTCCGCAATATGGCCCGGAACGGCACCGGGATCACATGGCCCCATGCGCATGATGCGTTGAAGGGGATTGCCGCGCCGTCATTTCTAATAACAGGCCCCATGCGCGCGCTCGCCTCCGGAGAGTCGCCGCGCCGTCACTACGTGACGGTTCGCTGACGCGTTGCTCCGCAACGCACAAGAAGCAGCCCTTCCCAGCTCATCCTTGGAGAGAGGGCTCGCTGCGCCGTCACTACGTGACAGTCTTGTCTTGAAATGGACACACCTGGCCCATGGTGCCTGTCAAGAAACCCAGGCATGGTTTGACTCGTCCCGGAAACGGATCGCGGGGGAAAAGTACGCGGTCCTACCGACGCAGCTCTGCCGAGTGGCCTGCCTGGCCGTCACTGTCAACGGCCTTCCCCAGTTCGTCGAATCGGCTCACGGCTCACGACGCCAGTGACGACAACGTCATCGGCCCCGCACAACCGGGGGCCCTTCCTTCCCGCACCGAGAGACCTGCGCCGAACTCTTGGCGCCGCCCGGGCCCGAGAAGCCCGGGCCTCACCAGCTATGGCCTGCAGATGATCCGTCACCAGCTCGACCACGAGCCGTGCCCCGACCCGCAGGCTGACACTGACGCCGCGCACGCCTGGATCCCGCAACGGGCCCGCTGGTGCCGGATGCTCCTCGGCCTGGCCGTCGCCGACGGCCGTGAACTCCAGCACCCGGCGGTACGCCAGTGATCACACACATCCGAGTGCCACGGAACCTCGGCATTGACGACCCGATCGGGGCGGCATGCGGATGGTTCATCGGTTTCGGCTCGGTCGCCGTGCTGGGCATCCTCGGCCACCTCGCGCAGGCCCAGGTCGCTCACAACCAGCACGCGACGCCGCCGCAGCCGGTCGAGGCCGGATACACCTGACCCCGCATCGGAGACCGCCAAGCCGGACTGACACCGGTCGCCCGCCAGGATTCTCGGACCGGATCCCCGGAAGACCACCCCGCGCGCACCCCATGGCTTCTGCCGTGAAGCCATGGGGTGCCAGAGTTCATCCAGCGTCTGCGTGCCGTGCTCGGCAGCGACCATCTTCTGTGGCTGTCCGGGGTCACCGCCGTGGTGGACGAGCAGGAACACGTCCTGCCGCAGCGGTGTGCCGATACCGGTGCCTGGCGGCTGCTGAGCGGCATCCTGGAAATCGGCGAGCAGCCGGCCGACGCAGCCGTGCGCGAGGTAGCGGAAGAGACGGGCGTGCAGGTCAAGGTGGACCGCCTTGCCGCCCTGACGGTGACGGAGCAGCGCACCCTCGGCAACGGGGACCGCGTCCAGTTCCTCGAGCACACCTTCCTGTGCACCCCTGTGGCCGGTGAAGCCTGGGTGAACGACGACGAGTCGATCGAGATCCGCTGGTTCGCGCCATCGGAGCTGCCGGAGCTCAGTCCGTCGTGCCAGACCAAACTGCGCCACGCCCTCAGCGGCGGCCCCGAGGCGTGGTTCCGGCCGCCTGCCGACGCCGAAGAGAGTCGGAGGTGATACACGGGGAAACCGCCACTTTGTGACGGGCTCTGTCAGATACGGTGGCGGTGAGTGCTGGCATCGGTAGCGACGACGGACGCTCTTATCTTTCGTTGAGAATGTTCCCCTAGCGTCTCGTTCATGATGATGCAGCGTGGTGTAGTCGGATCTGTTGTCCTCACGGCCGTGGCTTTGACGGCTACCACCGGGGTGGCCGCCGCGGCTCCCGCCCCAGCCAAGGCCGCCGCCGTGCCCCACGGCAAGGTGACGGACGATCTGTACATGTCGCTCGGTGATTTCGAGGATGCCACGTCCGGCGAGAACCCGAAGGTCAAGGCCATGATTGACCGTTCGGACATCGGCGGCGTGCAGGTGGTGGTGCCCTGGAAGGCCCTTGAGGGGAAGAAGGGGGAGTACAAGTGGTCGCGGCTGGACAATGCCCTGAAGTATCTCCAGGAACGTCACAAGAAGCTGTTCGTCCAGGTTCAGGACCGGTTTTTCGATGTAGCCATGAAGGACGCCAACGTTCCCCAGTATGTGAAGGACGAGGGCGGGGTCGCGCCGACGGTCGATGAGAACCCTGACAATCCCACCACCCATGGGGCCATGGTCGCGCAGTGGAACAAGGATGTGCGGGCGGACTTCCAGGCCATGCTGAAGGCGATGGCGGGGAAGTTCGACGGAAAGCTCGCCGGGGTGAACCTTCCGGAGACCGCGGTCGAGGTGGACACCAAGACGGACCAGACCAAGTACACCTCGAAGTCCTACATCGATGCCGAGATCGACAACATGCGCTACGGCAAAAAGGTCTTCACCAAGACACAGTTCATCCAGTACATCAACTTCCTGCCGGACGACGACGACCACAAGCGCATGAAGGAGATGTTCGACCTCGCCCGGGACAAGAAAATCGGCATCGGAGGACCAGACACCCTGCCGGACCGGAAGTACCAGATGGAGAACTCCTACAAGTTCCTCCACGAATACAAGGATGCCCTTCCCCTCGTCGCGATGGCCGTCCAGGAACCCGACATCAACGCCAAGGACCCCAAGACCGGCAAGCCGTACACCCGCGAACGGTTCACGGACTTCGCCCACGACTACCTCGGCGCGCGCCACATGTTCTGGACCACCGAAGCGGACTGGCTGCAGAAGCCCCCGGCATGACACGTGCACGAGTGCGGCAACTTAGATGCGTGTGAGTGACCGAGCGCTCCCAGGGGGACACAACCTCGCGATGTGATCAGCACATGGCCTACGGGATTGCGCAGTAGAGTCTGAACGCCCTCAAAACAACTCCAGGGCTGTTGGATGTGATACGCCCGGGAGCCGGCAGCGAGCGGTCAGGGCATGTGACGCAGGACCTCGAACGCCTCGGTGGCCTGCGCACCGCTGCGCACCGCGGTGGGTGAACAACGCGTGGATCGCGGGCTCTGATCGGGTGCGAGGCCACGGCTGCATCTCGGAACCGTAGATACTGGTGAACGTGGACAGCTTCTGCTCAATCGCGGCGGGATTCAGCTCCTGGAACCAGGACGGCCGGAACGGCGTGCTGATTCCCCAGTCGGTGGCGGAGCGGACCTCGTACGCCAGGACGGTACGGACCGACATGCCGGGCTTGGGCCGGGTGGTGGCCGTGGTGGCCTGGGCGACGAGCGGCCTTCAGGCCGACACCTGCCAGCGCCGCGGTGAGCTTGTTCCAGACCAGCCGGTAGCCAACTTCCGGGAACAGGCACATCGCCAGCAGAAAATAGACCCCGACCCGCGAGGGCAGGTCACGCAGCCGGTGCTGCACACAGCCGGCCTCCTCCAGGACCGCGTCGACAAGCTCGAACGGCACGACCTCCGTCAGCTCGCCCAGATGGCCGGGCGCGAAGGAGTCCGCAGCCACAGCGAACACGCGGGAAAGCATCGTCAGACCGGGCAGCGCGGCACAGTGACGTACGGGCAATGGGTCACCTCGGCGATCTGCAGTCTCGGCGGACTATCTGATCAACCTGACCCTGTTGCCCGCGTCACGACCGACGCCGAAACCCCTTGCCGCCAGCGGAAATCCACTAACTACCCGGCCTTGGGCCAACCTCCATGTGAGACAGGTTCGTTGCCCCGTACAGACCCGTCCGCACCGCTCCGGGACTTTCTGCCGGGGCGGTGCGGACGAACGTCGGTGCTGGTCAGGTCACGTTGTCGGCACAGCCTTGGGGGTGTATGCGTTCATCGTCAGATGACCGCACGCGCTCATGGCGACGAGCCCGGTCAGCATTTTCGCGACCACTACGAAGGGGAAGGCCGGGGCGGCGGCCGGGATGTGCTGTGTCACCAGTACGCCGAGTCCGACGATGTCGGAGAGGGTGAACAAGATGCCCGCCGTGGCCAGCTGGATGCCCTTGTCGTCCTCTGCGGCGATCGCTTGGGCCAGTGCGTAGATGTTCAGGCCGGCGATGCCAAGGGCCAGTGTCCCCAGGAGCACTCCGACGGCGAGATCGGCGATTCCCTTGAGCCACCTCTTGCACACGCGCGCGAGAGCAGCGATGACCACCGCTATGGCGCCGACTCCGTAGGTCGTCCACCCGAGGATGTCCCCACTTTGGGAATCGGCTGTGGCGATGAGCGCGAGGTCGAGGAAGAAGATGGAGAATTCGGCCACAGCGAACACGCGCACGAGCAGATCGAAGGGCGAGGGGGCGATGCCCACGACGGGAGGCTCTGCGGCTGCTTCGAATCCGTCGAGGGCTGGGAATACGGCAGCCCCCATCAGGCGAACAAGTCCGGCAACCTGCCCGCACGTGTCCAGAGGGCTCTTTTCTTCTTCCGGCGCGGACCGCCGCGCCCGCGAGGGAGCGCCCAGCGTGGGAAGTGCTCCGCCAGGGAAGGGTTCCTGATCGGCCCCGTTCATGATTTTGTAGCCGATGGTCACGGGCACCGCCAGCATCAGCGTGATGATGGCCGCCGGGGTGCAGACGACACCGGGCATGATCCAGTCCCAGACGGCTTGGACCGGTTCCCAGAGCTCGATCTTCTTCTCCAGGAAGGCCTTGACCGCTCCCAGTACGCTCGCGAAGACGTCGAACGCCAGGTCGACTGCCGCTCCGCCGATCTTGAAGGCAGTGGAGGCGATCCCTTCCAGAGCCTCGAAGATCGATTCGATCGACGTCGCGGAGAATCCCGAAAACGCCTCCCCAAGCTTCTCCTTGTCCTCGTCGCTGATCAGGGTTTTGTCAGCGTTCATGAACTTCTCCGCGACATCTTCTGGGAGAATGCTGTCGCCTGTATCCGCTGTGCGCGGCCCCGCCGCGTGCTCCCAAGAGATCTTGCCCTGCAGCCAGTTCGCGTGGGCGCTGTTTCCGAGGCCCTTCAACTCCTGGTCGTGCTCCGTCTGCGGCAGGGACTCCGTCTTTCCCTTGATTCCCTGACTGGTGAAGCTCTTCTTAAGGCCCGCGAGAGCATCGGCTACCTCGTTCTCTCGAAGCTTCAGCCATTCCTTGACGGCGGAACGGTGGGCCTCCGCTCCGTCCTTCGCGTCACCGATCGCCTTCATGAGCAGCTCCTGAAGAGCCTTCTGGGTGTTGCGGATGGCATCGAAGTCGAAGAGAGCCTTCAGCCAGTCGATGACCTGCTCCACCGTGGTCTCGATCTTTTCGAAGACCTGTCCCATGACGCGCTCGATCACTTCATCGCTCGGTGCCTCGATGTCCAGCCAGCGCATCACATCCGCAGTGAACTGGAGACCCAAGGTGAGCTTCTTCTTGGTCGCGTCCCAGACGTACTTCACCACCGTGATTGTCGCTGACTTGATGCCGGCCCAGATGTCTTCCAGAAGACCAGACCACCAGCTTCCGCCCGCCGCCCGCTTGACGCGGCTTCCCTCGGATCCATCGCCGTCGGCGGCATCCAGCACGGCGAAGAAGGGCTTCCCCTCGGCACCAGAGAAGTCGATCTCAAAGCCTCCCTCCGCAGCGCCGCCCTCGAGGCTGCGCTTGCTGCGCCCGCTCCGCTCGGCATCGGCATCGACGAGGTTCCCGGCGAGTCGGCGGATCGCCGCGGTCGCGCTCTCCAGAAGCTCGGGATCGGTGTCGGGCGGGAGCAGGCCCGTACCGTTCGGGAGAGCCGCCTCGTTGAGTGCCTGCATGTCGAACGTGCCTGCCAGAGGCTTCCGGCTCGCGGGGTTCAGGCCGTCCTTCCGGCCTGCCAGGTACTCGATGACGTCGCCGGCTGGATTGATCCGGCGGGTTTCCTCACCGGCGGCGACTTCCAGGACGGGAGCCGACAGCCCGTCCGCTCGGAGCGCAAAGGTCACCCTGCCCATCGCATCGGTGGCGAGCTGACTGCCCTCCTCCGTCACCCAGATTGTGCCTTCGCCGGAGTAGACCTCGCAGGCGGGACTGCCCCCGGGGACGGACACGGTCACCGGGCAGTGGGGTAGCGGAACGCCCTCGGGACCGGCGACGGCAGCGGTCACGCGGTAGCGGACGGTCTCATGGGTCACCGTGTCAGGCACGCGGACCGGGGACGTGTTCCACACGCCCGCGTCCATGAAGTGCAGCGACACCCCCTGCGGACCATGAGCGAAGAACGCCGAGCACTCCGCAGGCGCCGACACGACGGACTGGAAACTGGTCCCCACCGGGACGGGAACACCCCAGCGTGCCTCTGTCCCGCCGTCACTGGATGAAACGAGGTAGCGCACCGCCCACAGGGTGCTCAGGGAACCGTCCGTGTGCTTCCCTAGGCAGTACAGTAGGTGCCCGCCCCGGAAATCGGGCTGATGCGCCACTGCGGCGAGCTCCTGACCGAGCTCTTGGCCGAATATCACTTCGGGGGCCCCGTACTCCACGGCCAAGTCAGCCTCATCGCCTATCCGATCGCCGGGCTTAACGGCGTAGCGGCAGGAGACCACCTTCAGCACGGTCTTCTTCTCGACGGTGTCGGCGCACAAAATGTTCGCCCGGCTGGCGTCGTCGGCAGACGGGAAAGAGCCGACCACCCTGCCGACCTCGACGTCACCATCGGGATACTGGTGTGCGATGAACTGGGGAGAGCCGTCCCGGGGCTCGATCAGCCAGGTGCGGAGCTTGCCATCGACGGTGACGGCGAGACAGCAGCCGCGCTGTTCCTCTCCGTCTTCTGCCTGATACGTCACTGCGGTCATCGCGAAGGCGTGTCCGCCCTGCAGAGCCGTGTCGAAATCCGGGGTCCAGCAGGTGTTCACCGGCGGCAGCCCATCGATGAGTGGCTGGTCGAGGTAACTGACCACCAGCTCGATGCGACCCCCAGGGGATTTCTCGCGGGCGGCGTAGAAGACGGAGCCTTCCTGACCCGTCTCCGCGGTCACCAGACGCGCCAGAGCGCCTCCCTCGAGAAATTGCATTGGCGACGTCCACTGACCGTCAGCCCCCAACCGGCTGAAGAAGATAATGTCGTCGACAGTGGACAGAAAGGCGTAAACCTCGGAAGGGCCGGCCTCCTGGGTGCGCGCGTGCGCCACTCGAACGGAAAACACCTCGTGGGGCAGGTTGTTATCGGCGAAAGGTGTCTTCTCCGTCCACCCTGCCGATGAGCCCTCCACGTAAGATACCCACCTGACCTCGGACAGCCGCCTGCCTCCGCCGATCACCAAGGCATGCATGCCAACCGGGCCATGGCCGCCCTCGGAGAAACGGAACGGCGCGATCGCCTCACTGGAACCCCAGGCGTCGGACACCGGATTGCAGTCCACATTTCGTACCACCTCGAGGTCCTGCGCCAGCTCAGCCGAGATGATCACATCGGAGGGCATCCGGGTGTCGATACCAGGGGTTGCAGATTGTTCCGTCATAAGTTTCTTATCCTTGTCATTCCGAGTCGTGAAATAGGCAGCGGAACCCGTCCGATGCGCACCGTGCGGATGCGCCGCGCAACGCATACGTGCCGATTCCGCGACCCCGCGGGGCCAGAAGTGATCCCAAGCTCAGCGCAGTGCCGATAACGGCGCTCCAAGGAGATCTCAGCACACAGCGCTTCGGCCCGACGATCGCCGCAATATGACAATCGGTCATCCCGTGGCCATGATGGGACGCTCATCCGGGGCTACGGGCCCTGTTCCCATTCCGGGTGGGTGTGTCAATTCAACGGCCCTGTCTCGCATTCGGGATGCTGTTGGCGATCTTCATTCGTCCTGGTGGAGTCCGGTCGCGGTGGCTTCCGTTGGCCGGGGCGTCGTGCTGCGCTGAGCAAGGCGGGGTGGCTCGAGCGGTCGGAGGGGTGACCGCGAGGTCCATGGGGCCAGGTTCCGGGCGGGTGATTCCGCCGTTGACGGTGCGGATAGCGCGGGCGAGCAATCCGCGGGGCACGGCGGCGATGTGGGTGCGCGACCGGCTGGACGAGCTGTTCAGGGACGAGGATTTCGCCGACTGGTATCCGGCCGACGGGCGGCGGGGCCTGTCGCCGGCTCGGCTGGCGATGGTGTCGGTGCTGCAGTACGCGGAGAACCTGAGTGACCGGCAGGCCGCCGAGGCGGTCCGCTGCAGGCTGGACTGGAAATATTGTCTGGGTCTTGAGCTGGACGATCCCGGTTTCGACCACTCGGTGCTCAGCGAGTTCCGGGACCGGGTGGCTCAGGGCGACAGGGCGGACCGGCTGCTGGCTGTGATGGTCGACCACTTGGTGGCGGCGGGCCTGGTGAAGCGGCGTGGGCGCATGCGGACCGATTCCACTCATGTGCTGGCCGTAGTGTGGAAGTTGAACTGGGTGGAACTGGTCGCCGAGACGCTGCAAGCCGCGCTGGAGGCACTTGCCGTAGCGGATGAGGAGTGGCTGGCGCCCCTGGTCACTGCCGAGTGGGCGGAGCGGTACGGGCGTCCGGCCCGCTATGACCGGCTGCCCGGGGTGAAGGAGAAACTGGCCGCGTATGTGCTGGAGATCGGCGAGGACGGCATGCGGCTGCTCCGCGCCGTCTACCAGGACAATGCCCCGCGCCGGCTGCGCGCACTGCCTCAGGTTCAGGTGCTGCGGCAAGGACCGCTCAGCCGCCGCGGCGCTCCGAGGGCCCCGCCGCAGGCAGTCCTGATACAGCCTCGGCGCGGGTGCCCTGGTCGAGCACGGAGATCGTCACTCCACACGATACCGATGCCCGCTTCGCCCACCATCCGGGCAAGGCCGCCTGGATCGGCTACAAAGACCATCAGACAGAGACCTGTGGTGCCGCGGGGCCGAACGTCATCGTCCACGTGGCCACCCAGACAGCCCCCGAGCAGGACATCGCCATGCTGGAGCCCATCCACCACGCACTCGCCGCCCGCCGTTTGCTGCCGAGCGAGCACCTGGCCGACGCCGCATACATCTCCCCGACCGCCATCCTTCGCGCGGCGACCGGCTACGGCGTCACCCTCCTGGGGCCCATGAGGCCGATCACCCCCTCGCGACACCGCCCCGGCTTCACCAAGCAGGACTTCCGCATCAACTGGCAAGCCCGCACAGCGACCTGCCCGCGCGGCATGACCAGCCCGCAGTGGAAGGACACCCTGCTGGACGGTCAGCCGCGCTACTCCGTGCGCTTTTCCCGGGCTGTCTGCCGTGCCTACGAGGACCGGCTCGCCTGCACCGCTGGTACCGACGGCCGGGGCCGCCACTTGGTCCTGATGCCCCGTCCCCTGCAGGAGATCCAGAACCGAACCCGCACGGAACAGAAAGCCCCCGCCTGGCGGGCCCGCTATGCGATGCACGCAGGGTGCGAGGCCACCGTCTCCGAAACCGTCCACGCCCACGGCCTGCGCCACTGCCGCTACCGCGGACTGGCGAAGACGCAATGCCGGGAAGATTAGACGGGGCGGCGGGGGAAGGCGGTGGGCAGGTTGATCGAGAAGCCGATCTCGGGGTCCAGTATGGGTGGGTCTTTCCTGGTGGGGTTGTAGGCGAAGGTGGAGATCGGGCGTTTGACCCGGCGGGGCAGGATGCGGGGCCTGCGGTATGCCAGGCCCAGTTCCCGGGGATGAAGGATGGCTCGCCTGATCTGGGGGGTTGGTGCTGAGACGGGGGTGCTGTTGGTCCCGGTCGCGGTGACCACGGTGTGTCGGGCGGTTCGCAGGGTGACGGTCAGTGAGACCCGGTCGGGGTCGATTCCGGCGTGGAGGGCGATGTCGGCGGCGATACGGCGGGCCGCCTGGTAGACGATGAGCAGGCCGAAGAGCTCCTGACGCACGCCGTCGGCGCTGTGCGACCGCAGGACGCGGCCGGAGCCTCTCAAGGTGACCTTCAAACCGAAATACGCGGTCTCTGCCTGCCATCTCTCGTGATAGAGCTCGGCGAGTTCGACGGGGGGACAGCGCTCGTGACCGAGCAGTGTGGTGATCAGCCGAAGGTCCGAGGTGCGGCAGCGCCCGTCTTCGGCGCGGACGGTTACCGTGGCCTCGATCACCCGCAGGGCGACACCCTGGACCTGTGGCGGGACACCGCGGCGGTGGCGGGTCCAACGGGCCAGGCGTGCTCGTTCGTTCTGGCCGGTCGCCATCGACAGGTATGTGCCGTCGGGCAGGAGGTGGAGCACGGGCGGCAGCCGGTCCATGCTGGTCCGCCACAGCAGGTGCGCGCCCGTCGCGGCAGCGGCGCAGGTCAGCGGAACCCCCTTGCTGCCCCGGTCGGCCAGCAGCAGCATCCCCGGCCGCAGAGCCCGGCACAGCAGGCGGGCCTGATCCCCCTCGGACTGCTTCCAGGGTCTGGCGATCACGTCGATCAGGGCCCGGGTCCCGCATTCGACCAGCGCGGTCAGCCGCATCAGCGGGAACCCGCCCAGCCCGTACTTCCCCGATGCGCGGCCGCAGAACTGGAGGTTCTCGGGGCTGTCCGGGACCTGGAGACCGGTGCCGTCCCAGGCCACCGTGCGCAGCCCGTGCCACCATGAGCCGATGGTCTGCGGGGCAGCTGCAGTGCCCTTGACCTGGTCGAACAGTGCGACCAGCGGTGCTGGGCCGAGACGGCGGCGGGCCTGGCGCAAGGCGGCTGCCGAGGGATCGACGTCGGGCATCCCGCGGGCCCCGGACTCAAACTTCCCGGCATTGGGCGAAGACGCATGTCCAGCACGTCCTCACCGCCGTCGGCACCAACATCGTCCGCCTTAGCGAATGCTTCCCACCCGGCACCACGCGCCCCACGGCCACTCACCCTGTTCCAGCAGCTGTGCCAGAACATCGGTTCTTAGCCCGGCAGTTGACTCACGAAGATCGCCCAGCAGTCAGTTGAGGAGATTCTGTGACCAGGGGTGGCGGTTCGCCGACGGCGAGATCGCGTTCCTCGGCGCATCCAGCGTCATGATCGAACGCTATCGCTACTGCGGAGCACATATCCCAACTCCGTGGACCATCGGCTCGGCAGCCGGAACCGGCTGACCTCAGGGCAAGACATGTGGAGAGCCGGATGCGTGGAGACACGCACGTCCGGTTCGGGTCGGCGGCTCGGGGAAACGGAACGACGGCAACGTCGTCACCGCACCCCGAGCCGACCGCACATGGTCACGGGAGCTACAGGTCTTCTTGCTGTGCCGGTATGGTCATCCCTGTTGCTTGTGATGGTCGTGTCGAGCGCCGGATGTGGAGAGGGAAAGTGTCAGCGGCCCGTGTGGGGCCGAATGGCGATCTTCCCGCTGGATGTGCGGCACAGCTCGCCGACCGCTGCCTCGCAGTAGAAGCAGGCCGTTTCGCTGGCTGTCTCGGTGTGGAGCCACAGGTTTTCCCGGGCGCTGTGCAGCTTGGGCTGCTCCTCGCCGTTCCGCCTCACGCAACTTCCGCCGGGCTGAGCGTCACAGTACGGGCATGCCACCCCCAGGGTCACGGCGTGCCGTTTCTCCGCCGCCTTGCGGAGCTCCTGCTCGCGCACCGCCTGCCGCCCCAGTTCCTCCTCATCGGCCCGGACCGCTGCCATGTACTTGCCGTAGGAGTCGGGGTGGTGCCCGCAGGCACCCTTACGGAGATCCCACCGGCACCAGCCGCCCTTCTTCCGCTCCGTGGCGCAGTGGAAACGCAGCGGTGTCTCACAGTGGTGTGGACAAGGCCCGTACAGCCGGGTGTTGTGGCGGCAGGGCCGGTAGGTGGTGCGCCCCAGGACTCCGCATACATCGTCAGAGCGTGCTTTCTCGCCGACCTGTGCCAGCATCTCGGCGTACTCCGGCCAGTCGGCGTCCTGCCCCCATTTCCGCCACCAGGACGGTTGCGCCTGTACGGTCACGAGACCGGTTTCGTCGGCGTGCCACACAGCCTTGGGCACATCGGTGACGGTGTTCGTCATGGGCGCTCCGAGTTGGATTGAGCCCGCTGCGGCGGGGTGGCGGTGCTGCGGGAGACGCTAAGGCGCGTATCGGAAGCCGATCATGATTTGGGGCACGTTTCCTGTGATTCATGCCGATTTGACTAATGCTGAACGGAAAATTGATCTCCGGTAGGGCAGGCGGCAGCATCCGGGCCGCTCGCGGACCGGATGTCGGTAGGGCGGGCGCAGACTGATACCGGCGTGAGGCGACTTGGTGGCCGAGGGCCTGGAGCTGGCGGACGAGGTCGCGGGTCTGTGCGCGGGATCGATGTGGCGCCCGCGCCAGTCGGACCCTGCCTCACCGTCGCGTGGCTTTATTCACGAGTCGCGGGATCAGGCAAGTTCCGGGCTCCGTCGCTGATCTCCTGTTTCCTGGTGCGGATGTTGAGGTCGATCGGCTGTTGCTCATGGAGAGCGCAGTGCTCGTGGCGGCTCATGCCCGGGGGCATGAGGCCACCTGTCCGGAGTGCGGCCAAAGGTCGTCTCGAGTGCATTGCTGCTACGACCGGTGTCTTGCAGACAGGCCCGTCGCCGGACGCCGACCGGAAGTCCGGCTGCGAGCACGGCGGTTCACCTGTGGGAACGCCGCATGCTCGCACCGGACGTTCGCCGAACAAATACCGGCGCCGACGCACCGGTACGTACGGCGGGCTGAAGCCCTGACGGCGATGCTCACGGACGTGACCCTGTTCCTGGGCGGCCACCCAGGTGCACGGCTCGCGGACCGCATGTCCGTGAGTACGGGCAAGGACACGATGCTGCGGCTGATCAGGTCACTGCCCGAGCCGAGCACGGGTCCCGTCGAGGTCCTCGGTGTCGACGAGTTCGCCCTGCACCACAGGTGGAAGTACGCGACCGTCCTGATCGACATGACCACCCACCGGCCCGTCGACGTCCTCGCCGCCCGGACCGCTGAGACTCTCGCAGCCTGGCTGTGCCAGCACCCAGAGGTCCGGATGGTCTGTCGCGACCGCGCCGGATCCTTCCGGGACGCGCGCCCGCGCCGGAGCACCTCAGCCCCGGCAAGTAGCCGACCTCCGGCACGTGCTCCACAACCTGGCCGAGACCGTGGAGCGGATCGCGGGCCGGCACCGTGCCGATCCACGCGAACCACTGGCGACGTCGGATGAGGCCGGGCCCGAGGGTGGGATGACCGCCGGCGAGCTCGATATCCACGGACGACCGCGCCCCTTGGTGTTACGGACCCGCGAGCGGTACCAACAGATCCACGAGCGGATCCACGAGCGGATCCAGCGCGGAGACAGCCTGCGAGCCATCGCCCGCGGACTCCGGCTCAGCCGTGGCACCGTGGTCCGCTTCGCCGGGGCGGCCGACGTCGGAGAACTCCTCATCGCGGCCACCCATCGCCCCAGTCGGACCGACGATTACCGGCTCTACCTGCACCACCGCTGGCTGGAGGGCCGCACCAACGCCTCCGCCCTGGCACGGGAGATCCAGCAGCTCGTCTACCGCGGCGACATCGACACCGCCCGCCGACACCCGCGGCCCACCGCACCGGAGCGATCCCGGCAGACGGACGCCCCGCTGCCTCAGATGACCATCCGCCACGTCACCGACTGGATCATGCGCAGGCCCGAACAGCTCACGGACACCGAGCGCAAGCGCCTCGAGGACCTGTGCAACCGCAGTCCCGCACTGGCCACGGCCACCGAGTACGCCCGCCGCCTGGCCACCGTGCTGCGCGAACGGCGCAACGAGCACCTCGCCTTCGACGTCTGGCTCGCCGACGTCCGGCTCGACGGACAACGCGAACTCGCACCCTGGCCAGCGGCATGCGACGCGACCGCGCAGCCATCCTCGCAGCCCTCGATGCCACCCACATGTCAGGAGCCGTCGAGGGCAACGTCACCAGGAGCAAGCTGCTGAAGAGACAGATGTACGGCCGGGCCAACTTCGACCTGCTGAGGCGCCGCATCTTACTGCCACCCTGATCAACCGGCCGCCGCCCCCAAAAAAACAGCGACAGAGCCGATTTCCGTGACGGGGTGACGTTGCGTGAGGATGGTCATGCCAGGAGGATGCGCTTGCGGAGCAGGGGGAGTCCGGCGCGTCCGTACACCTGCCGCTTGAGCATTTTGATCCGGTTGGCGTGTCCTTCGACGGGTCTGGAACTCCACATCGCCCGGCTCGTCCACCGAGGCAACCACCGCCTGCCCTGCCGCGGCACCAGGTGAACGCTGAATCCACCACCAGGCCGCCGCCCTCAACCTCCGCCGACTGATCAGCCTCTGACCCGACCACCACAACGGAACCTGGACCCTGGCCCCAATCAGCCCCTGACCAGGCGCAACGGGCCACCCTGCCCCATTGGCCGAGCGTCCCAACCCCAACATCTTCACTAGATTTCCAGTCGCGTCATCTTCGGCCCGAAGCCCGGCTCGGCCAGGTCTTTCTGCAAGGTAACGGGGACCTTGGCGGCGTTGTCGCCGGTGCCGACGGTGAGCTCGCCGATCTCGGTGCCGGACTTGGCGGAGTGCGGGACCTGCTTGCCGCCATGGGACAGGGATAGCTTGGCCTCCATGCCGGGCCAGCCGACGGCCGTCAGATCCTTCGCCGCCACGAGCGGGGTGCGGCCGCCGAGGCCATCGTCGACGTAGCCGACGATGTCGTCCTTGGAGACGACTTTGGTAGAGGTCAGGGCGTCCTGAACCGCCTTCATCAGCTTGTAGCTGACGTCCTTGACCTTGGTCAGGCTGTTCTCGGCGTCGGGGTCCAGCCCCTTGAAATGTTGGTCCACCGTGGCACCGAGGATGAGCCGCTCCTTGCCGTCGATCGTATGCCTGGCCGCCCACATCAGGGTGCCGCCGGCGGCACTGCTCGAGCCGGTCTTGATGCCCAGGACGCCGAGATTCATCAGCAGGTTGCTGTTGCTGTTCTCCAGCCGGTCCGGCAGGCCGGAGACATCGGCGTGGGGCAGGGCCACGATCTGACGGATCACTTCGTTCTTCATGACTGCCTCGGCCAGCTTGACCTGGTCCACGGCCGTGCTCACGGTGGAGGGATCCAGACCGCTGGGGTCGGTGTAGGTCGTCTTCGTCATGCCCAGTGACTTGGCCTCTGCGTTCATCTTCTCGGCGAACGCAGACTCCGAGCCGCAGTCCCAACGGGCCAGCATCCGTGCCACGTTGTTCGCCGATGGTATGAGCAGCATCTGCAGCAGTTGGTACTGCGAGAACTTCTGCCCCTTGGACAAAGGCACCCTGGACTCGCCCTTCGCTTGCGAGTCCTGCTCCGCCTTCTCGTCCACGTAGATGTCCGGGCCTTGCTCCCCCTTCCTCAGCGGGCGGTTCTTCAGGATCACGTACGCGGTCATGACCTTGGCGACGCTTGCGGTCGGCGTCGGCTTCTCCTCGCCGTACGTGCCGAGGCTGCCGCCGCCTTCGACCATCGCTGCGGCCTGGCCCTCTTCGGGCCACGGCATGGAGAACTTGTCGCCGCCGAACGTGAACGTCTCCTTGCCGGAGGCAACGACCAGCTTGGCGTCCGGCAGCGGTCGGAGGACCTGGACGACCGTGAAGATAATCCCGAGCAGGACGACCAGCGGTGTCCAGATCTTCACTCGTCGTGCGACCGTGCGCACCAGGGTCTCCGGCGGCGGTGAGGTATTCGTCAGCTGCGCGAGCAGGTCGCGCGGGGCCTGCGGCTCGGCCGGCTTCTGCTCTGCCACGGGCTCGGACTTGTTCTCCGCCTTCGGCTTCTCCACGGGAGGCGTGACCTCGACGGGTATGGCTGGCCCGGCAGCCTTACCGTCCTTGCCTGACTTCTGCGTACCGGCCGGACGGGGTGACTTCGCGGGGGTGCCGTCCAGGGATTTCAGCGGGACGGACTGGCTGGTGCGCTCGACGTCCGGCTCGACGTCGGCCCTATCTCCCCTGCCGTCCCTGTCCTTGCCGGGCAATGCTGCGATGACGGCGGCCAGTTGGCCAGCCGGGGCGTCGCCCTTGGGCCTCACGATGCTGACAACGGCGGTGGGCTGGTCCGCGGGCGCGGTGGCGCCGCCACCGCGCTGGGACCACGAGGGCGTCGGCTTCCCAGTTCCGGCCTTGCCCTGCGGGTCCGTGCCACCGCCACAGCCATCGGCACGGACCGTGCTGAGCACGGCGGCGGGCCGGACGGCGGAGGACGTCCCGCTCTTCCCTGAGTCGTTCTTCGTGGCACCGCCGCCATCGGTCCGTACGGCATCCAGCACAGTGGTCGGCTGGTCGACGCCGAAACCTTTATCGTGCACGCGGGATACGGGGGCGCCCCCGGCATCCTCCCCGCCGGAAGACACTTCCGCACACATGCGCCGTGCCGCCATCGCCGCCTGCAGACGCGCGTCACCCTCGGCCGCCTCACCCGATGAGACACCGGAATACTCCGTCTTTGCGGAGGCAGATGTATCTGCCTCCGCACCGCACGACGTGGCTGGCACACCCCCGGCCCTCGAAGAAGGCCGAGCAGGCCAGCAGAGCCTGGGTAGCGGCACGGATCTACAGGCGCGCCCAGAACCAGAGCCCGGCCACGCTCCTGGAGAGCGTGAACCGGGCCCTGGCGGGATGGGCCTACTTCCGCCACGGCACGGCGAAGCGGACCTTCGACGCAGTCGACCACCACGCGTGGCATCGCATCGCGATCTGACTCCGCCGCAAACATCGCATTCCCGGCAGCCAGTTGAGGAACCACTGTGATCGCGGATGGCGGTTCGCCTCAGGTGGCACGGTGTTCTTCGGCGCATCCGGCGTCAAGATCGAACGCTACCGCTACCGCGGAGCCCGGATTCCGACTCGGTGGATACTTTTCCGGCTCGGTGACCGGAACATAGTGGTTGTGTGGCAGTTTGCCTCCGAAGGCGGTCAGCCTGCCGTGCGAGGAATGCGTTTGTCCCAGGTCCGGTGGAAGACGGTCTCGTCGCCCTCCCAGCAGGTGACTTCGTTCGTGGTGACGAAGTCGTCCGTGTCGGCGGTGATCTCCGAGCGGGTCCGGATCGTGATGTCCCAGTCGAGGTCGGGCCGGTGGAGGCGGATTGTCCAGTCCGAGCGGGTGCGGGCGGAGAGCGGGTCGCGTTCCTGGATGGTGTAGGTCTCCAGGGCGTCTTCGGTGTATTGCAGGCCGTCGGGGTAGAGGCGGGTGCCGCCGTAGCGGGGGTCGACCTCCAGACGCCATGCACCGGAGGCGACATCACGCACGATCAGGCGCTCGGGGCGCGGCTGCTCCGGCTCGGGCAGGACGACGCCCAGGGGGGCGGCCTGCTCGGGCTCGGCGAAGGTGATCGCGTCGGTGGTCGGTGTGCGGACCGGGAGTTCCAGGGCGCTGCCGTCCGGGTGCAGGGAGAAGCCCGCGCTGCCCGGCTGGGGCCAGATCCACGGCCAGTACGCGGAGGAGACGGCGAGGCGGATGCGGTGGCCGGGCGGGAAGGTGTGGCCGATGGCGTTGAGCTCGAACTCCACCTCCTCCAGCGCGCCTTCGGGCCAGGGTTCGACGCGGTCGCGGCCGTGGCGGGCGGAGAGGTTGAGCGCGCCGCGGGTGATGAGGGTGGAGGAGCCGTCCGGTGCGACGTCGCAGAGGCGGGCGATGATCTGGCCGCGGGGGGCGTGGGAGCGCAGGCGCAGGCGTACGCGGGGGCGGCCGAGGATCTCGATGGGCCCGTCCTTGGGGACGGGGAAGTCGAAGCAGGCCGACTTGGCGTCCTCGTCGCGTTGGTCGGGTGGGAGGTCGGCGGTGTTGCCGAAGGGGAAGAAGCGGCCGGCGTCCAGGCCGGTGTGCATCGGGGAGTTCACCTCGACGGGGGCGCCGGGCAGGGGGTAGGGGGTGGGTGTGATGTGGGGTGAGGGCCAGGTGGGGTCGCCTACCCAGTGGCCGGGCAGTTCGGGGTAGGTGGTGGCCGGTGGGTGGGACTGGCTGATCCATGAGCGGAGTGTGGGTTCGGTCATGATGCCGGTGTCTTTGCCCTTGAGGTGCTGGTCGAACCAGCGCAGGGTTTCCTGGAGGAAGCCGATGGCGGGGCCTGGTGGCAGTCCGCGGTCGGGGTACTGGTGTGACCAGGGGCCGATCAGGCCGGCTGCTGGGCCGGGCAGGTGCTCGACCAGGCGCAGGACGGTGTCGCGGTAGGGGTCGTGCCAGCCGCCGACGGCGAGGACCGCCGCGCGGATGGTGGAGTA
>NZ_JBSFWT010000078.1:0-34413 GCF_053594975.1 Streptomyces sp. NPDC002537 | reverse complement strand
GACAGCTCGGCGCGGGACTCGGCGGCGGTCGCCTCCTTGGCCCGGTCCGCGGCCTGGCGGGCGGCCTCGCGCGCGGTCTCGTGGGCGGCGACGGCGGGCTTCTCGGCGTCGCTGGCGGCGAGCGCGGCGCGGGCGGGGTCGGCGTCGGGGGCGGAGTCGTCGAGCCATCCGGCGCGGACGGCCTCGGCGGTCTCCTGCTCGACCTCCGCCAGCCGCTGGCGGAGGTGGCCCGTCTCGCTGCGGGCGCGCTGTGCCTCGGTGGCGGCGGCGGTGGCGTCGCGGTGGGCGGCCTCGCCCACCTCCTGGAGGGCGGCGGACCGCTCCTCCTCCTCGTTGGCGACCCGCTCGCCTTCCTCGGCGGCGCTGTTGAGGGCCCGTACGAGCTCGGTGGCGGCCTGGGCGCGGGCGGCCAGGGCGGGGGCGGCGTCGCGTTCGGCCTCGCGGATGGCGGCGGCGACGCGCGCCGAGCGGTCGGCGGCGGCGCGGTGGCGCAGCACAGTCTCGGCAGCCTGCCACGCGGAGTGCAGCGTACGGGCGTCGTTGAGCTCGCGGCGCTGGGCGGCGGCGGCCTTCTCGGCGGCGGCGAGCGCCAGGGAGGCATGCCGGTAGGCGAGTTCGGCGGCGACCAGGGAGCGGCGGCCGCGCTCGGTCTCGGCGTCGGTGACGGCGTGCGCGGCGGTGGCGACCTGCTCCGCCAGTCCGGCGGTGCGGCCGCGCTCCTCGTGGCCGCGCGCGGACAGCCTGCGGACGAGGGCGCGCGTGCGGCGCTCGGCGGCCGTGTGCACGCCGCGTGCCTGGTCGCGCTTGACGGTGGACTCGGCGATGCGCGAGAGCAGGTCGAGGGAGCCCGCGGTGAAGTCCCGTTCGGCGGTGAGTTCGGCCCGGCGGCCGAGCTTGTGGGCGAAACCGTGCACCAGGTCGGCGAGGCCGTCGGTGTCCCGGGTGTCGGTGACGGCCCGCAGCAGCAGGTCGGTGAAGTCGGAGTCGTTCTTGACGGCGAAGAGGCCGGCGGCCTCGCCCTCGTCGGCGTTCATCTCGCGCTGGTAGCGGAAGAGTTCGGGGTCGAGGCCGAGCTCGCCGAGGTGCTCGTTCCAGCGCTCGTGGATCTCCTCCCAGACCACGTCCAGGTTCGGGTACGCCTTGCCGGCCTCGGTGAGGGCGTCCCGGAAGCCCTTCATCGTGCGGCGGCGGCCGCGGGCGCCGGAGGCGCCGTCGGCGGCGCGCAGGGCGGTGGACTCGGCGACGGGCAGCGAGTCGAGGCTGAGCCCGGGTCCCGGGCGGAACGAGTACCACGCCTCGGCGAACTTCCGCGGGTCGTTGGAGACCTGGCGGCCGCGCCACTCGCTGACCTTGCCGACGACGACGGACTCGCCGGTGAGGACGTGCTGCCACTCCAGGGCGACGTGCCCGCAGTCGTCGGCGAGGAGGAACTTGCGCAGCACGCCGGAGCTGGCGCCGCCCAGGGTGTTGCGGTGGCCGGGCAGCATGACCGAGAAGATCAGCTTGAGGAGGACGGACTTGCCGCCGCCGTTCTCCAGGAAGAGCACGCCCGCCGGGGCGGGGCGGCGGGGCGGCCCGGTCGGCTCGTCCTCGAAGAACTCCGCCTGCGCGGGCGCGGGGGAGGGCACGGGCGCGCCGACCCCCCGCAGGTCCAGCACGGTGTCGGCGTAGCGCGCACCGGCGGGCCCGATGGAGTAGAGGCGGACCCGGGACAGCTCGTACATGGCGGACTCTCGTTGTCGTGACGGGCGGTGGTCGTGACGGGCGGTGTGGTCAGGAGTTGTGCTCGAAGAACGGCAGGCCGGCGTCGGCGACCAGGTCGAGGGCGTCGGCGCCGTCCGGCGGCAGCAGGGTCGCGCTGCCGTCGCCGACGGGCACGACGCCCAGCTCCAGCAGCTCGGACATGGCCGCGGTGCCCGCCATGTCGCGGACCTGGAGCTGATAGCGGGCCGTGGTGCGGTACGCGCCGCCGGCGTCGTCGCCGGTGCGCTGCAGGAAACCGGAGTCGACGAGGAAGGCGACGGCCTTGGCGATGATGCCGGTGGTGGACCCGGCGAGGCGGCGGGCGTCCTTGGTGGCGCCGGTCGCGCTGCGGCGCGCGTAGACCCGCCAGGCGGCTTCGAGTCCGGGGGCGTCGCTGGTGGGGTCGGTGTTCTCGCCCTGCTCCGCGGCGCGCTCCTCCAGCCTGCGGCAGGCCTGGCGGACGAACGCGTCGACGCCGTTGACCGTGATGCGGCCGATGTAGCCGTCGTCGGCGAGGTCCTCGGGGCGGGGGAAGGCCATGGCGGCGACGGCGAGATGGGCGAGGCCGTGCAGGAAGCGGTCCGCGGAGTCGACGGCCGTGCGGCGGGCGTAGTCGCCCATCCGGACGGCGAAGACGGAGTCCTCGGCGGCGGCGACGGCCATCCCGGCGCGGGTGGACACCTCCAGCACGACGAGCCCGAGCCCGGCGGCGACGGCGTCCACGAGGCGCGCGAAGGCGGGGTCGTCGCGGTGGCGGCGCAGCAGCTCGGCGTACTCGGCGTCGCGGGCGGGCTGGAGCTTGGGCTGGAGCCCGAAGGCCACCAGCCGGGCCGCGTCCGCGGCGTCGGCCGGGGTGACGGCCGGGGTGCCCCCGCTCCCCTGCGCTTCCGGCTCGCCGCCGGGTACGGGCTCCGGCTGCGCCGGGTCGTCGATGTCGTACTCGGTCACGGTTGCTGCTCCTGTGAGTGCTGCTGCGAGTTGACGGCCGGCCCGGCACCGGACGGCACCGCCGGGGAGCTCCCCCGTCCGGTACCGGAGGACCGGGATACGGCACGGAACGCCCGACGGCGGGTTCCGGCACCGCCGGGGCGACGGCGGACGACGCTCCCGCCCCCAGCGGCCCCGAACCGCTCACGAACGGGCAACGCACCGCCCGACCGAAGCGGAACGCCGACGACCGGAACGGCGGTGGACGGCTCCGCCGGAGCACTCCCCCGTCCGGTACCGAAGGACCCCGATACGGCACGGAACGCCTGACGGCGAAGCCAGGCAGCGCCGAAGGCACTCCCGCCCCCGGCGACCCCGGGCCACTCGTGAACGGGCAGCGCACCACCCGACCGAAGCGGAACGCCGACGACCGGGACGGCACCGGACGGCACCGCCGGAGTGCTCCGGCGCCATGGCGGGACGGTGCGCGCTGTGGACGGGGGACGGCCCACGGCGGCAGCCTTGCCCCGGCCCCGACGCGACGCGCAGCCGCTCGCAGCCGGTCCGGCGGTACTTCCCCGCCACAGCGGGACGCTGCCGTCGGCACACCGGCGCACGGTGGACGGGGGACGGCCCACCGTGGCGGCCCGACCCGGGCGGTCCGGCCCGCGCGGCGTCATGAACCCACTCATGACGCCGCTTCGCGATCCGCGGCCATGCCCGCCGCGTCGAGGAGGGCCGTGCCGACGATGAGGTCCGCGCCGCCGAACTCCGGGTCGTCCAGCTCCGTGCCGTCGTCGACGGCGAAGAGGAGGGACTGCTCGCCCTGGCGGTAGGCCGTGCCGACCGCGGGGCTCGCGGCGTGGACGGCCAGGAGGGCGACGAGGTAGGGGAGTTCGGGGTCGCGGCGGCGCGCGTCGGCGAGGAGCCCGGAGAGGCGGCGGGGCGCGTCGGCCGGCAGGTCGAGCAGTTCCATGGCGCTCGCGAGCTGCGCCTCGCTGAAGCGGCTGTCGTCGGGCGTGGTGATGAGGTCGGGCTCGGGCATCTCCGCGCCGAGGTGCTCCCGCTCGGCGGGCGGGGTGAGCAGCATCTCGACCAGGTCGCCGACGCGGACGGAGACGGGGGTGCGCAGGCCCGTGCCCTTGGCGAAGAACGCGTCCGTCACCCGCGCGGCGTCCTCGACGGGCAGCGGCAGCAGCGGGGCGAGGAGCTGGCCGTAGAGGTCGAGCCCGGAGCGGGCGATGCCGGGCGCGAAGGCCTGCCGGTCCTGCTCGGCGCGGAAGAGGGGGCCCGCTTCCAGCAGCCGGGACTGGAGCTGGGTGTGGCGGCGGATGCAGTCCTTGACGATGTCGACGAGCTCGGCGGCGCGCCGCTTGTGCTCGGCCGTTTTGGGATCGCTGCCGGTCTCCGCCTCGTCGCGCGCCTTGCGGATGTTGGTGAGGATCGCGTTCTCGTGGCGGTAGCGGTCGGCGACGTGGTCGAGCGCCTCGGCGATCATGTCGGGGACGGTGCGCAGCCAGTCGACGGCGCGGACGTTGCGCCGGGTGGCGTCGAGGGTCTTGCGGAGGGTCTCCGCGTACTGCACGGTGCGGTAGCGGGCCTGCTCGGCGGCGAGCTGGGCGTCGGCGAGGCGGCCCCGGCTGATGAGGACCTCCAGCTTCACCTCGGCGGCGATCTGGGCGCTGGTGACGTCGGTGTCGAGGGCGCCGACGAGGACGTTGACCGCTTCGTCGGTGGTGCGCAGGAAGACCGTGCCGCCGTGGCCGGGGACCTCTTCGAGGAGTTTGAAGTCGTAGTCGCGGCGGACGTAGGCGCCGTCGGGGCCGAAGGTGCCGTAGACGGCGCGGAAGCCCCGGTCGACGCTGCCGACGTTGATGAGGTTCTCCAGGACCCAGCGGGCGACGCGCTCGTGCTCGCTCGCGGGGCGCTCCGGTGCCTGCGCGGCGACGCGCGGCAGCAGCCGGGACACTATCTGCTCGTGGTCGGCCCCGGTGTCGAAGTCCATGTTGAGCGTGACGAGGTCGATGGCGGCGAGCGCCACCTCGGCCATGGCGTAGCCGCCGTACTCCCCCGCGAGGTTGGCCTTGCGCGCGTCGAGGTCGTGCAGGGGCGCGGTGCAGGCGAGCGCGCGGAGCCTGCGGGCCAGGCCCTCGTCGGCGGCCGGGCCCGGGGCTGGCCGCGAGGGCCCGTTGAGCTGGGACGGAGCTGCCGCCGGGGCTGGAGAAGTCACGTCGCACAGAGTAGGCGGTCCCACCGACAACGGACGAAACGGCACGGGCGAAATGCCCGTCACGTCCTAGTGTGTGGTGCCGCCGACGGCGTGGATGTCGGTGGTGCGCCCGGCCGCGGTGACCGCGATCACACGCAGCGCGTCGGCGACGGCGGCCACGGGGAGTGACGGCAGGGCCCGGTCGGTGACCTGTTCCGGCGCGTACGGTACGTGCACGAACCCGCCGCGCAGGCCGGGGCGTTCGGTCGCGGCGAGGTGCATCAGCCCGTAGAACACGTGGTTGCAGACGAAGGTGCCCGCGGTGTGGGAGAGGGAGGCGGGCAGGCCCGCTTCGCGCACGGCGGCGACGCACGCCTTGACGGGGAGGGTGGCGAAGTAGGCGGCCGGGCCGCCGGGGACGACCGGTGCGTCGACGGGCCGGGCGCCCGAATTGTCGGGGATGCGGGCGTCGTCGAGGTTGACGGCGACGCGTTCGACGGTGATGTCGGGGCGGCCGCCCGCCTGTCCGACGCAGAGGACGATGTCGGGTCCGGTCTCCTCGACGGCGGCGCGCAGGGCGCCGAGTGCGTCGCCGAAGACGCAGGGCAGCCGGACGGCGCTCAGGTCGATGCCCTCGGGCGGCCGCGCCACGGCCGCCTTGACGGCCTCCCAGGACGGGTTGACGGCCTCTCCGTCGAAGGGTTCGAATCCGGTCAGCAGTACTCGGGTCATGCGCGGCTCCCCCGCTCGAAGCTGCTCGAAGCTGCTCGAAAATCTCAGTGGATCGTTCAGAAGACGGATGAGGTCGGTCAGAAGGCGAACAGTGCCATGATCACCACATTGCAGCCGAGCAGGGCGACGGCGGTGGGCAGTTGGGCCTTGATGGGCCCGTACTGGTCCTTGAGCTCCAGCAGCGCGGCGGGGACGACGTTGTAGTTGGCGGCCATGGGAGTCACCAGGGTGCCGCAGAATCCGGCCAGCATGCCGATGGCGAGGACGGCGGGCGCACTGCCGTGCTCCTGCACCACGAGGACCGGCCAGCCGACCGCGGCGGTCATCACGGGGAAGGCGGCGAAGCCGTTGCCCATGACGACGGTGAAGAGGAACATGCCGACGCAGTAGACGACGACCGCGAGGTAGAGGGAGTGGTCCGGGAGCACCCAGGTGGTGATCCTGCGGACCTGGTCGCCGACGCCGGAGACGGAGAAGATCGTGCCCAGGGTGGCGAGCAGCTGGGGCAGCAGCATCGCCCAGCCCATCGTCTCCAGCATCGAGCGCCCGGCATGCAGCGGGGTGGAGAGGTTCCGCTCGCGCAGCAGCACCATGCCGACGACGAGGGCGACGACGGCGCCGATGCCGAGCCCGAGGATGGTCTCGCTGCCCTTCTGGAGGACGGGTCCGCCGCCCACGGAGAGCTTCTTGACGCCCACCGCGCAGATCAGGGCGACCACGGGAATCGTGAGCGCGGGCACGAAGAGCTTGTTGCCGAGGCGCCGGGCGCTCTCCGCCCGTTGCTCCGGGGTGGCCGTACGCGCCGCGCCGCGGCCGGTGAAGCCGAATCCGGCGAGGCCGATCATGACGAGGGCGGCGACGCCCAGGGGTTCGGCGGGCGCGGACCTGTCGGCGACCCAGGTGCCGTAGCAGAAGCCGAGCCCGAGCAGCCCCCAGAAAGCGGCGGTGCCATGGCGCTTGGGGTTGGTGCGGTCGGTGAGCATCTGGGCGGCCATCAGCAGGAAGATGGCGCCGACCAGCCAGTAGAACCACTCCGCCTTGATCACTTGACGGCCCCCTCGGGCTTGCGGGCCACCGTGTGCGGCAGCGTGCGGTCCAGGCGCAGCAGCCGCCAGCCGTGGACGGCGAGGGCGCACAGGGCGGTGGGGATCGCCCACAGCGCGAGGTCGAGCGGTTCGAGGTGGGTGTGGTACGTGGAGTTGACGAAGCCGGTGATCAGCAGGATGGAGCCGACGGCGAGGAAGACGTCCTCGCCGAAGAACAGCCCGACGTTGTCGGCGCTGGCGGCGAAGGAGCGCAGCTTCTCGCGGACCTTGTCGGGCAGCGGCCCGTGGAGGCGTTCCGCGGCGCCTTCGGCCATGGGGGCGGCCAGTGGGCGGACGGTCTGGGCGTGCCCGAAGACGCTGTTGAGCCCGAGGGCCGCGGTGAGCTGCCGCAGCAGGAGGTAGAGGGCGAGGAAGCGGCCGGCGGTGAGGGCGCCGAAGCGGGATATCAGCCGCCGGGCCTGTTCCTGGAGTCCGTAGCGCTCCAGGAGGCCGATGACCGGGAGGGTGATCACGAAGATCGTCACCGAGCGGCTGGAGGCGAAGCCCTCGCCGAAGGCGGCGAGGACGCGCTGCGGCGACAGACCGCCGAGGAGGCCGGTGAGAACGCCGGCGCCGCCGACCACCAGCAGGGGATTGCGTCTCGTGGCGAAGCCGAGCACGACCACGAGGACGCCCAGGAGAACGATCACGCGCCCTGCCTTCCGGGGACCCGGACCCCACACGATCGGGTGGGGTGACTGGCGAGGAGGCTAAGATATTGTTCAACAATCCTCAAGAGGCTTGTGGGAGATGCCTTGGCACTGTCCACCGCCCAGCGCGCGGCCGACGCGCTCCGGGACCGCATCGAGGCCGGCGGCCTGCCGCCCGGGACCCAACTGTCGGAGGAGGCCCTGGGCCGCGAGCTCGGGGTCTCGCGGAACACCCTGCGCGAGGCGTTCCGGCTGCTCGTCCACGAGAGCCTGGTCGTGCACCGGCTCAACCGCGGCGTCTTCGTCCGGGTCCTGGAACCCGCCGACGTCACGGACATCTACCGGGTGCGGGCGGCCCTGGAGTCCGCGGGCGTACGGGCCGCCGCCACCGCCCCGCCGCCCCTGCGCGCCGCCGTCGGCGAGGCCGTCGGCCGGGCCGAACGGGCCGCGGCCGAGGGCGACTGGCAGACGGTGGGCTCGGCCGACATCGGCTTCCACCGGGCGCTCGCCGCGCTGAGCCGCAGCGCCCGCATCGACTCCGCCATGGACCGGCTGCTGGCCGAACTGCGCCTGGCCTTCCACTCGATGCCCTCGCCGCGCCGCTTCCACGAGCCGTTCCTGGCGCGCAACCGCGTGCTCGCGACGCTGCTCGACGACGGCGAGTACGGCCGCGCGGAGGCCGAGTTGACCACCTATCTGGATGACGCACGGGAGCTCATCCTCGACGCGATGCGGGAGGCCGTCTCATGACCGGAGAGACCACGGGGACCGGACCGGACGCCCCTGACACCCCGGACGGCACCGGCACCCGCCCCGTCCTCGATCTCAACGCCGACCTCGGCGAGGGCTTCGGCCGCTGGGAACTGACCGACGACGACGCCCTGTTGTCGGTCGTCACCAGCGCCAACGTCGCCTGCGGCTTCCACGCGGGCGACCCGTCGACCATGCGCCGGGTGTGCGAGCGCGCCGCCGAGCGCGGCGTGCGCATCGGCGCCCAGGTCTCGTACCGCGATCTCGCCGGCTTCGGGCGGCGGGCCATGGACGTGCCCCCGGACGAGCTCGCCGACGAGATCACCTATCAGATCGGCGCGCTGCGCGCCTTCGCACGGGCGGCCGGGTCGGACGTCACCTATGTGAAGCCGCACGGCGCGCTCTACAACCGCACGGTCACCGACGCCGAGCAGGCCGCGGCCGTCGTCTCCGGCGTGCTGCGCGCGGGCGGCGCGCTGCCCGTCCTCGGGCTGCCCGGCTCGCAACTGCACGAGGCCGCCGGACGGGCCGGGCTGCCGGTGGTCGCCGAGGCGTTCGCGGACCGCGCGTACACCGCCGCCGGAGCCCTCGTCCCCCGCCGGACGCCCGGGGCCGTGGTCCTCGACCCCGAGGCCGTCGTGGCCCGGTCGGTCCGGCTGGCCCGCACGTCCGCCGTCACCGCCCTGACCGGCGAGGAGGTGCCCGTACGGGCCCGCTCGCTGTGCCTGCACGGCGACACCCCCGGTGCCTTCGAACTCGCCCGCCGGGTGCGCGCCGCCCTGGAGGAGGCCGGTGTCCGGGTGGTGGCCTTCGCGTGAGCGCGTCCGCAGTGGAACTGCGCGCCCTGCCCGTCGGGCGGCACGCGCTGCTCGTCGAGGTCGCCACCGGCGAGGGCGCCCAGGCGCTCCACGCCGATCTGCTGCGCCGCCGCGCCGCGGGCACCCTGCCGCCCGTACGGGAGATCGTCCCGGCGGCCCGCACCGTCCTGCTGGACGGCCTCGCCGAGCCGCGCGCCCTCGCCGCCGAACTCGCGGGCTGGACCGTGCCGCCGCTCACGGCCGCCGACGGCGAACCCGTCGTCCTGCCGGTCCGCTACGACGGCGCCGACCTCGCCGAGGTCGCGGCCCTGTGGGGGGTGGCGGAGGACGAGGTGGCGGGCATCCACTCCGGCCTCGAATTCCGGGTGGCGTTCTGCGGCTTCGCGCCCGGCTTCGGCTACATGACCGGGCTGCCGGAGCGGCTGCACGTGCCGCGCCGGGCGACGCCGCGCACCGCCGTCCCCGTCGGAGCGGTCGGCCTGGCGGGCCCGTACACCGGCGTCTACCCGCGCTCCTCCCCCGGCGGCTGGCAGCTCATCGGCCGTACGGACACGGTCCTGTGGGACACCGGGCGGACACCGGCGGCGCTGCTCTCCCCCGGCACACGGGTGCGCTTCGAGGTGGTCGCGTGAACGCCCTGACCGTCGTCCGCGCCGGGGCGCTGACCACCGTCCAGGACCTCGGGCGCCCCGGTCACGCGCACCTCGGAGTGGGGCGCTCCGGCGCCCTCGACGAGCCCGCGCACCGGCTCGCCGACCGCCTCGTCGGCAATCCCGCGGAGTGCGCCACCCTGGAGACCACCGTCAACGGCTGTGCCGTACGGCCCGACCGGGCGGTGACCGTGGCCGTGACGGGCACGCCCTGCCCGGTGCGGGTCGACGGCCGCCCGGTGGCGTGGGGCGCGCCGGTCCGGGTGCCCGCGGGGGCCGTGCTGGACGTCGGCGCCGCCGTCGGCGGGCTGCGCGCCTATGTGGCCTTCGGCGGTGGCGTCGCGGTGCCGCCCGTGCTCGGCAGCCGCTCCCGGGACCTGCTGTCGGGCCTGGGTCCGGAGCCGCTCGCCGACGGGGCCGTGCTGCCCCTGGGGGCGCCCTGCGGGCCGCCCTGCGGCGCGGACGCGGTGCCGTGGGCCGGGCCGCCCGTCGACGGCCTGGTGCTGCCGGTGGTCCTCGGGCCGCGCGACGACTGGTTCGCCCCCGACGCGCCGCGCGCGCTGGCCGCGGGCGGCTACCGGGTGTCGCCTGCGAGCAACCGCATCGGCCTGCGGACGGAGGGGCCGCCCCTGACGCGCGTCGGGAAGGGCGAACTCCCCAGCGAGGGAATGGTCCTCGGGGCCGTCCAGGTCCCGCCGGACGGGCGGCCGGTCGTCTTCCTCGCCGACCACCCCACGACCGGCGGCTACCCCGTCATCGGCGTGGTCCCCGGGCCGTCGCTGGCGGCCGCCGCGCAGGCGGTGCCGGGCACTCCGGTGCGCTTCGTGCCCGTACGGGCGTGAGGCGCACCGGAGGTTCCGCCGGGCCGTCGTCGAGGGCCGGATCAGCCGCCGCGGACGCTGTCGGTCGCCGCCGCGGACGCCGTCAGTCGATGCCGCGGATGATGTGCGACTCCGCGTCGGCCTCCTCGGCGGTGGTGTCGGCGCTCTCGCGCGGCGCGGCCCCGCGGACCGCCGCGCCCTCCTCCGGACCCTCGCCCCGACCGGGCACGCGGTCGCCCTGCGTCTTCAGCTGTTCCACGACGGCTTCCTTTCGCATGCTGTTCCCCTGGTCCCCCGAGGGCGCCGCCGGATCGCGCGTCCGGAAAGCGATGCCCGGGTTTCCCCAGCGTGACCTCTCGAAACAGAAGCCACCACATCGGATATAGCCAGATATCAACTACCTCCAGCCGGGTGGCAAAAGGGCGCATCGAGGATAAAATGCAGGCAGGTCCGACTTGACACTGAAAGAAGGTGGCTGACGTGACCGCCCCTACGTCGCCCCGGATCGAGACGCACCCGGACATCGTGGCGCTCCGCGCCCACTCCGAAGAGACGACCAGCACCCCCACGGCCCAGGGCGTCGAGGCCCTCGCCCTCATGTGCGGCGTTTATCTGGCCGCCTCCCCGTGGATCGTCGGCTTCAGCGGTTCGACGACCCTCGCCGTCAACAACCTCATCACCGGCATCGCCTTCGCCTGCCTCGTCGGGGGCTTCGGGCACGCCTACGAGCGTACGCACTCCATGAGTTGGGCCGGGCTCTGCATCGCCGCCTGGACGATCGTCTCGCCCTGGGTCGTGTCCGGCCACCCGTTCGGCACGCACGCCCTCGTCAGCAACGTCATCGTCGGAGCGGTGGCCCTGCTGACCGCGCTGGCCCTGGCGGGCCTGGGTGTGTCGCGAGCGGACACCGCACGGCCGCGCCTGCGGGTGCGACGCTGAGCAGTGGGGCGGAAGCGCCGGGTGAGCACGCCGTGTGCTGCCCGCCCCCTCCGCTCTCGGTGTCCGAAGAGGACCGGGCCGGTTTTTCGTCGGCTCCCGTCGTTCACAGGCCCCGTCACCCGCGTGTCGCGGGGGCGGGGCCCTCGTTCACCCCTGGGAATGAAAACCCGGCCGATTTTCGGAATTGATGACTCTGCCGGACGGGAACGGGCAATGCTCCCCTCTCCCTGACCTCACTCCTACCTCAAGAGGTGCGAGCCATGACGACCGTGCGAGCGGCTGTGTTCGAGCTGTTGCGGGCCCGTGGCGTGACCACCGTGTTCGGCAACCCGGGCTCCACGGAACTCCCCTTCCTCCAGGAGTTCCCGGCCGACTTCCGGTACGTGCTCGGGCTGCAGGAGGCCGCGGTCGTCGGCATGGCCGACGGCTTCGCGCAGGCGACGGGGACCACGGCGCTCGTCAGCCTCCACACGGCACCGGGCGTCGGCAACGCCATGGGGGCCGTCGTCAACGCCGCCGCCAACCACACCCCCATGGTGGTGACCGCCGGGCAGCAGGTGCGCCCCATGATGACCCTGGAAGCGCTGCTCACCGACGTGGACGCCACCGTCCTCCCCCGGCCCGCCGTGAAATGGGCCTACGAGCCGCCGCGCGCCCAGGATGTGCCGGCGGCACTGGCCCGCGCGTTCCACATGGCCGAAACCGCACCCCGGGGGCCGGTGTTCGTCTCCCTGCCCATGGACGATCTCGACATCGAGCTCGACGAGGCGGAGGCGGCGGCCGCCCGGCGGCTCGCGCGACGCCGGGTCACCGACGCGACCTCGGCGGACGGCCCGGCGGTCGGGGCGCTCGCCCGGCGGCTCGACGCCGCCGTCAACCCCGTGCTGGTGACCGGCGGTTCGATCGACGCCGAGGGCGCCTGGGAGGCGGCCGTGCGGCTCGCCGAGCGCCTGGGCCTGCCGGTGTGGGCCTCGCCCGTCGAGGGGCGCGTGGGCTTCCCGGAGGACCACCCGCTCTACCGGGGCGTGCTGCCCCCGGCCATGGCACCCCTGGCGAAGACCCTGGAGGGGCACGACCTGGTGCTGGTGGTGGGGGCGCCCGTGTTCCGCTACTACCCGTACGTGCCCGGCCCGGTGCTGCCCGACGGGGCCGAACTGGTGCTGCTCACCAGCGACCCCGGCGAGGCGGCGCGCGCCCCCGTGGGCGACGCCCTCGTCGCGGGCCTGCGGCCCACGCTGGAGCGGCTCACCGAGCTCGTGGCCATGGGGGTCCCCCCTGCTCCGGCGCGGCCGAGAGCCCGGGGGAGCGAGGAGGAGGCCCCGGAGGAGACCCCGGTGACACCGCACCGGCCGGAGCCGGGCTCCGGCCCCCTGGCCCCCCTTACCGCGGCCTCCGCGCTGGCCGCCGTCGCGAGCGCCGCGCCGTCGCGGACCCTGTGGGTCAACGAACCGCCGTCCGCCATCCCGGCGTTCCGCGAGGCCGTCCGGATCGACCGGCCCGGTTCCTTCCTGAGCACCACCGGCGGCGGGCTGGGCTTCGGCCTGGCCGCGGCCGTGGGCGCGCAGCTCGGGCAGCCGGAGCGGCCGGTGGTGTCGGTGCTCGGGGACGGCTCCGCGCAGTACGCGATCACCGCGCTGTGGACCGCGGCCCGCCACCGGGCGCCCGTCACCTTCGTGGTCCTCGCCAACCAGGAGTACGCGATCCTCAAATGGTTCGGGGAACTGGAGCACACGCCCGGCGTACCCGGCCTGGACCTCCCCGGGATCGACCTCTGCGCGATCGCCCGCGGCTACGGCGTGACCGCCCACCGCGCCACGGACGCCGGCCACCTCGCCGAACTGCTCGCCGCGGCCACGGCCGCCCAGGACGGACCCGTCCTGATCGAGGTGCCGGTCACCGCCGGGCCGCCGACTCTCTGACGAAATTCCCGCCGCACCCGACTGCCGCCCCGCGCCCCGCGGGGCGGCAGGACGAGCGGCTGCTCACCCCCGGGGAAGGTCCTCGCATGATCCACCTGTACGGCACCACCGACGTCGGCACCGAGCGCGGCACGGCACTGCCCGCGGCCTCCGCGGGCGAGAACCTGCGGCTCGCCCTCGTCCACTTCCTCCCTGACCACCTCAAGGGCGTCTTCCGGACCCGGCCCCGGGTCGCGGCGCTCGTCGCCCGGCTGGACGCGGCGCGGCACGGCCCGGAGACGATGCGCCGGATGCGCCGCCGCCACGGCCGCGGCCCGGTCCTGGTGCGCGGCGCCTCCGGGCCGACCCTGCTCGTCCTGGACGCCGCCGACGCGCGCCAGGTGCTGGCCGGGCCGGTGGACGTGTACGCGGTCGACACCCGGGAGAAGGTGGCGGGCTTCGCGGAGGTGCAGCCCGACGCGCTGATCGCCTCGCACGGCGGGCAGCGGACGGTCCGCCGGGCCTTCAACGACTCGGTGCTGGACGCGGGTTGTCCCGTGCACCGGCTCGCCGACCGGTTCCTGCGCGTCGTCGGGGAGGAGGGCGCGGCCCTGCTCGGCCCGCGGGCGGTGGCCGGGCTGGACGCGGACGCGATCCGGGAGCGCTTCGAACGGGCGGGGCGGCGCTGCTTCCTGGGCGAGGCCGCGGCGGACGACGTGGAGTTCTCGCGGCTGACGGACGAACTGCTCGCCGAGGCCAACTGGATGGGAGCCCGGCGCTGGCGCGCGGGCGCCGTCCGCCGGGCCAGACGGCGCATGATGCAGCGCCAGGCCCGCTATCTGGCCGAGGCCGACCCGCGGAGCCTGACCGGGCTGTTCACCGCCGCGCCCAGAGGGCCCGAGACGGCGCCCGAGGCCCAGCTCACCCACTGGTTCATGGCGCTGGCGGCGGTGCAGGCGGCGGCCGTGCAGGCGCTGGCCCTGCTCGCCACGCACCCGCACCACCACGAGCGGGCGGTGGCCGAGCTCAGGGCCGCCGACCGCAAGCACGGCGCCCGCACGGTCGCCGGCTTCTGCGACATGCCGTACGTGCGCGCCTGCGTCCAGGACGCGGTGCGGCTGTGGCCGCCGGTGGCCGGGCTGACGCGGCGGACGACCGGGGAGACGTCCTGGCGGGGCGCGGTGGCGCCGGGCGGTGTCAACGTCCTGGTGCCCGCGGACTTCCACGCGCGCGACGGCGAACGGCTCGACTACGCCCACCGGTTCGCGCCGGAGAAATGGCTCGACGGCACGGCGGAGGGCGACTGGGCGGTCAGCCCGTTCGGCCGGGGCGCGGCCCAGTGCAGCGGCATGGAGCTGGGACTCCAGCTGGCCACGGGATTCGTCGCGGAGCTCCTGCGTGGGGGCGAACTGGCAGTGTCGGGCGTCCGGTTGAGCCCCGACCGCCCACTGCCGTACACCTTCGACGCGACGCGGCTGCGCATCGGCGTCCGCGCCACCGGCCACCCGCTGACGGAGGACGCATGACACACGAGAACGACACCGCTTCCCTCGCCGCCGTCGCCAGGACGCTCAGCGAGGCCGCCAGGGCCATGCGGGAGGCCGGGCGGGTCGTGACCGCCGTCGCCACCGATCCCGCGCTGCTCGGCTCCGTGGCCCGGTCGCCGCGCCGCGGCACGCACGCCGTGCACTCCCTGGCCCGTGCCCTCGTCGACTCCGCCGGTCTCGGCTACGCGCCCGACGGCGGGCGCGTGGGCGGCGCCGCCCGGCTGGGCGGCGTCCTGGCCCGCCGCCGCAGCCTGGCCCTGGACGTGGCGGTGGCCGCGCTCAAGCTGCGCATCCGGCTGTGCGCCGTACGGCACCCGGAGTTCGTCGACGAGGGCCCGGTGCGGCGACTGCTGATCGCGGTCGCCGCCGACCGGCAGGCCCTGGCGCTGCGCATCCTCCGGCAGCACGTCCGGCCGCAGGGCGCCCAGCGGGTGCTGGCCGCGCTCGCGCCCGCCCTCGTCGAAGTACTGGCGTGGAACGCGCTCGTGGACGAGAACCCGTTCAACGACGAGGCCGCCTGGTGCATCGTCACGGGCACGCCCACGGACGGCGACCCGCTGCTCGGCATCCGCGCCGCCGCGCGGCCCCGCGGGCAGCGGGGCGCGGGGCGGGCCGTGGCCGAACCGCCGGACGCCGAGTTCCTCGCGGGCCTGGAGCACGACGGCGGCATCAGCGGCCATCTGCGGAACCTGGCCGCCCTCGGCGACGGCGGCCGGACCCTCGTCCAGCGGATCGTCGGCCCGGACGGCCTCACCCGCTATCTGGTGCTGCTGCCCGGCATGGGCTTCGGCCTCACCCGCAACCCCACCCCGCAGGACCTGGTCGGGGCGGTCACCGCGGTGGGCCGCGCCGACTCGCCGTACGCCCGCGCCGTACGGAAGTCCCTCGCCCTGGGCGTGCCGGACGGCGCGGAGATCGCGCTGATCGGGCACGGCCAGGGCGGTGTCGCGGCCATGAGCCTGGCCGAACTCCCCCAGGTCACCGAGCGGTGGCGGCTGACGCATGTGGTCGCCGTCGGCGCGCCGGTCGGCTTCAAGCGCCCGCGCGACCCCCGGACGAGGGTCGTGAGCATCGTCGACGAGCAGGACGTGCTGCCCGGACTGGAGGGCCGCGGCCCGGTGCCGGTCCTCCCGCTGCCCGCCGACTGGCTGGAGATCACCTGGGCGGATCCCGCGCACGACGTCCCCCGGTGCCATGGCGCCGACGCGTACGCGCAGGGCCTCGACAAGGTGGTCCCGGAGGCACGGGACCGCGTGGACGAACTGCTCGCGCCGTACCGGGGCCGGGTCGAGGAGACCGTCGTCCACCGGCTGTACGACCGCTGACCGCACCGCCCCGAACCCCCTCATGGAGAACCATCGATGACGCCCGTACCGCGGCCCCGCCGCGAGTGGCACTCCCTGCCGTTCCCGCTCGCGCTCCTGGAGATCAAGAGACAGCGGGAGCTGCTGCGCGCGCGGAACCTGCACGACACCCGCGGCGCGGTCGACGAACGCCCCCGCACGCCGAGCCCCGAGCTGCTGCCGCACCGCAGCTACGACGGCTCGGGCTACGACCCGGACGACGTCGACATGGGCCGGGCGGGCACCCCCTTCGGCCGCAACTTCGCCCTGCCGGAGACATTTCCTGAAGCTGAGGGGCCTGAAGCTGAGGGGTCTGAAGCCGGGGGGAAGGGGCTGTGCTCCCCCAGCCCGCGGGAGGTCAGCAGACAGCTGCTGACCCGCCGTTCCGGATTCCGCCCCGCGCCGACCCTCAACCTGCTGGCCGCGGCCTGGATCCAGTTCCAGAACCACGGCTGGTTCAGCCACGGCGACGACCCGGCCGGGGAGCCGCTGGACGTCCCGTCGCCGGAGGGCGACGACTGGCCGGGGTGTCCGATGCGCGTACCGCGCTCCCGCCCCGCCTCGGCGCCGCGCACCGCCGCGCACCCGCCGGTGTACGAGAACACCGTCACCCACTGGTGGGACGGCTCGCAGCTCTACGGTTCGAGCGAGGAGCGGTGCCGGGCCCTGCGCACGGGAGAGCGCGGCAAGCTCGCCGTGCCGGACGGCAGACTGCCCGACGAGACGGCCCCCGGCCGCTCCGGCATCGACCTCACCGGCTTCAACGACAACTACTGGGTCGGGCTGTCCCTGCTGCACACGCTGTTCGCCAAGGAGCACAACGCGATCTGCGACCGGCTCGCGGCCGCCCGGCCCACCTGGGGCGACGAACGGCTCTTCCAGACGGCCCGGCTGGTCAACACGGCGGTGCTGGCCAGGATTCACACCCTGGAGTGGACCCGGGCGATGATCGACCGGCCGGTGACCCGGGCCGCCATGCACGTCAACTGGTACGGCGTGCTGCCCGCCCGGGTCAGGAACAGGGTCGGGCGCTACGGCAGAGGCGAGGAGCTGTTCGGCATCCTCGGCTCCCCCACCCGCCACCACGCGGCCCCGTACGCCATGACCGAGGAGTTCGTCTCCTCGTACCGGCTGCACCCACTGGTCCGGGACGAGTACGCCATCCGCTCGCACCGCACCGGCGCCCTCGTCGAGCGGACGGGCTTCGAGGCGCTCCACGCGCGGGCGACCCGTCAGGCGGTGGACCGCTGGGGCTGGCCGGACCTGCTGTACTCCTTCGGCGTCATGAACCCCGGTGACATCACCCTGCACAACCACCCCGACTGTCTGCGCGATCTCACCCGGGTCTCCGGGGAGCGGGTCGACATCGGCACGCTGGACGTCCTGCGCGACCGCGAGCGCGGCGTCCCCCGCTACACCGCCTTCCGCGCCGCCCTGCACCGGCCGCCGGTGACCGACTTCGAGGAGCTGACCGGCGGCAACGTGGGCCTGGCGGCAGAGCTGCGCGAGGTGTACGACGGACGGCTGGACCGCGTCGACACCATGGTCGGCATGTACGCCGAGCCCCGGCCGCGCGGCTTCGCGTTCAGCGACACCGCGTTCCGGATCTTCATGCTGATGGCGTCCCGCCGGCTGCAGAGCGACCGCTTCTTCACCGATGACTACCGGCCGGAGATCTACACGCCCGAGGGCCTGGAGTGGATCGAACGCACCGGGATGGCCGACGTCCTGCTGCGCCACCACCCGGAGCTCGCCCGCCCCCTGCACGGGGTGCGCAACGCTTTCTCGCCCTGGCGGATGCTGCGACCTGGAGGGATCAACTGATGGAGCGGATCGAGACATGGTCGCGGCCCGTCCGCGAGCAGGCCGCGGAACTGCTGGAACAGGCCCGTCGGCTGCGGGCGGGCGCGATGTCGGTGACCCTGCCGGACCCGGACGGGGCGGCCCTCCGCCGGCAGATCCTCCGTCACGCGGAGCGGGCCGAATCCGCCGCGCGCTCCCTGGAACGGGCGGCGGACGCGCTGACCTCCCACGAAGCCGTGCTCGCCGCACTGGCTCAACAGGACAACGGCGCGGCGCCCCGCTCCGGCTGAACCGGGGCTGCGCCCCGGACCCCACAACACGGCTTCGCCGCGTTGTCCTCAAACGCCGGACGGGCTGAATTTGCGGACCGTGGCCCTTTGGCCTGCGGCCCGCAGACTGCGGACTACGCCCGCACATCCAGCCCGTCCGGCGTCAGCCGAGCCCGGGTCACAACAAGGCGTACCAGCGGTCCCCGCGAGGCTCCGCCAATCCTTGGTCGGCGAAGCCCGCGACGTGTTTCTGGATGGTCCGCGCCTGGTAGCCCACCGCCCCGGCCAGCTCGTCCAGCGAAGCACCGCCCGGCCCGCACGCCCGCAGTCCCTCCCACGTCCGCGCGGCGTGCCGGCCGAGGTCGGGGACCACCGCTTCCGTGACGACGGCCACGGAAGCGGCCCGTGGGCGCGGGGTGCGGTTGACCTTGCGGTGCCGACGGCCTTTCTGGCGCTTGCTCATGGATGTACCACTGCTCCGTCCTGCTGACGCGTGCGTTCGTCTCCGTGCGTCAACTCGGTGCGGCGGTGGCCGGTTACGGCCGTTCCACCGTGTGTGCGAGACATCACGCAGCGCGAGCGGCGCACACTCACAGAGTGCATGCAGCAGCCCGTTAGGTCCGGATTATTAATGTTTTGTTTAGCTCGCGTGGTCCAAAATTGATCAGCGTGACCATGGAATCCGTGCAACTCGAGGGCCGTGACGAGAGCCCGGCGACGCCGGAGCGCCCGCCGGCCGCGCGACGGCGGCGCAACCGTGAGGCGCTGCTGCTCGGGCTGGCCGTGCTGATCAGCTGCTTCGGCTACGCGTACACCGGCCTGTCGGTCAACGGCAGCCTGCCGCGCGGCCTTCCCGGTTTCGCCGCGAGCATGGCGTGCCTGGCGCTCGTGCCGCATCTGGCCGTGCGCCGCTGGGCGCCCTGCGCCGACCCGCTGATCCTGCCGCTGTCCGTACTGCTCTCGGGCATCGGGCTGGTGCTGCTCTTCCGGCTGGACTTCGCGTACAGCGCCCGGTTCAAGAACTCCGCACCCACCGCATCCGGCCAGTTGCTGTGGACGGTGATCGGGGTGGCCGTGTGCGTCGGCGTCATCCTGTTGCTCAAGGACCACCGGCGGCTCCAGCGCTACATCTACGTGATGATGGCGGCCGCGCTGGTGCTGCTGATGGCGCCCGCGTTCTTCCCGGGCGACACGTACGGCGCCAAGCGGTGGATCTACATCGGTCCGCTGTCCTTCCAGCCCGGCGAGTTCGTCAAGACCATGATCGCCGTGTTCTTCGCGGGCTATCTGGTCATCCACAGGGACACGCTCGCGCTCACCGGGCGCAAGGTACTGGGCGTGCGGCTGCCGCCGGGCCGGCAGCTCGGGCCGATCCTCGCCGTATGGGTGCTGAGCCTGCTGGTGCTGGTCTTCGAGCGGGACCTCGGCACCTCGCTGATCTTCTTCGGGCTGTTCGTGGTGATGCTGTACACGGCCACGGAGCGCACCAGCTGGGTGCTGTTCGGCCTGGCGATGGCCGTGGTCGGGGCCACCGCGGTCGGTTCGATCGAGCCGCACGTCAAGGGGCGCATCGTCGCCTGGCTGCATCCCTTCGACATCTTCCTGCCGGAGGACAAGCGGCCCAAGGGGCTGATCTCCAGCCAGCTCGCGGACGCGTTGTTCGGCTTCGGCAGCGGCGGGGTCACGGGCACGGGCCTGGGGCAGGGCCACCCCGAACTGATCGGCTTCGCGGGCCGCAGCGACTTCATCCTGACCACCATCGGGGAGGAGTTGGGGCTCGCCGGGACGATGGCGGTGCTGGTGCTGTACGCGTTGCTGGTCCAGCGGGGGCTGAGCACGGCGCTGTCCGCGCCCGACCCGTTCGGCAAGCTGCTGGCGGTGGGTCTGGCCGCGGCCCTCGCCCTGCAGATCTTCGTGGTGGCCGGCGGTGTCATGGGGCTCATTCCGCTCACCGGCAAGGCCCTGCCGTTCCTCGCCAAGGGCGGTTCGTCGCTGGTGGCGAACTGGCTGCTGGTCGCCGTGCTGCTGAGGATCAGCGACAGCGGCGGCCGGGCGGCTGCGGCGCCGAGGACCCACGTCTGATTTTCGTTGCCCGGGGCTACCTATCACGCGCGGCACCGTGGCAATCGCTGCACGCACCACCTACCGTGAGGTGAACGGAAGCGCAACCTCCCGTCGGGGAAGGGGAACGCATGACCACCACCGCACATGTCGAGCCCACCGCCTATCCGTTCAACGAAGCCTCCGGTCTGGGCCTGTCCGAGCTGTACGAGCACGCGCGCCGCGGCGAAGGACTGCTGCGCGTACGGCAGGAGCACGGCGAGCCCGCCTGGCTGGTGACCCGCTACGCCGACGCCCGGCTCGTCCTCGGCGACCGGCAGTTCAGCCGCGCCGCGGCCGCGCACCACGACGAGCCCCGCCGCACCCCTGGACGGCGCGACTCCGGGCTGCTCGGCATGGACCCGCCGGACCACACCCGGCTGCGGACCCTGGTGTCGAAGGCGTTCACCGTGCACCGGGTCGAGAAGATGCGACCGGGCGTCCGCGAGCTGGCGGAAGGCCTGTTGGACGACATGGTCGCGGCGGGGCCGCCCGCCGACCTCGTGGAGCGGTTCGCGCTGCCGCTGCCCGTCGCCGTGATCTGCCGGATGCTCGGAGTGCCCCCCGAGGACCAGGGACGCTTCCGCGTCTGGAGCGACACCTCGCTCTCGACCAGCCCGCTGACCTCGGAGGAGATCGCCGCCAACAGGGACGAGCTCCGCGCGTACATGGCGGAGCTCGTCGAGGCGCACCGGGCGCGGCCCGCCGACGACCTGATGACCGCGCTGATCGAGGCGCGCGACGTGGACGACCGGCTGTCCGAACTCGAACTGATCGACCTGTGCGACGGACTGCTCGTCGCCGGGCACGAGACGACGGCGAGCCAGATCCCCAACTTCCTCTGGACGCTGCTGGACCACCCCGGCCAGTTCGACCGGCTGCGCACCGAGCCCGGCCTCGTGCCCGCCGCGGTGGAGGAGCTGCTGCGCTTCGTACCGCTCGGCGTGGGCGCGTCGTTCGCCCGGTACGCCACGGAGGACGTCGAGGTGGGCGGCACGCTCGTACGGGCGGGCGAGCCGCTGCTGGTGGCGGTCGGCGCCGCCAACCGGGACGCGCTGCGCTTCGCCTCCCCGGACTCCCTCGACCTCGGCCGCGAGGGCAACCAGCACCTGGGCTTCGGGCACGGGGTGCACCACTGCCTGGGCGCCCCGCTGGCCCGGCTGGAGCTCCAGGAGGCGCTGCGGACGATCGTGCTGCGACTGCCCGGCATCCAGGCGGCGGGCGATGTCGAGTGGAAGACCGAGATGCTGATGCGCGGACCGCGCACGATGCCGGTGAGGTGGTGAGCGATGACGTGGCGGGTGACGGTCGACCGCGGTCGCTGCATGGGCTCCGGCATCTGCGCGGCCCTGGCCCCCGAGTTCTTCGAGCTGTCCGGGGAGCGGTCGCGGGCGCTGACCGACGAGATCCGGCCCGACGAGACGGCCCTGGACGCGGCGGACTCCTGTCCGGCGCTCGCGATCACGGTCACGGACGGCAACACGACGCTCGGACCACGACCCGATTGAGACCCCAACAGAACAGGTGTACATGACCTTTTGTGGGTACATTCCGGGCGCCCGGGTCACCCCACGCACCCGGATCCGTGAAAGGTCACCCCCCTATGCCGGAAGCCCACAGCAGCCGACTCCGCGGCGGGGCGCTCGCGCTCCTGGCCCTGTTCTCCGCCCTGACCGCGGCCCCGCCCGCGGCGGCAGCGGCGGCGCCCGCCCCCGAGAGACCCGTCGTGACCACCGACCACGGCCAGGTCCGGGGGGTGGGGCACGGCGCGTACAACACCTTCGAGGGCATCCCGTTCGCCGCGCCGCCCACGGGCAGGCTGCGCTGGCAGCTCCCCGCTCCGGCGGCCCACTGGCGGGGCGTCAGGGACGCGGGCGCGCCCCGCGAGCGCTGTGTGCAACTGTCCCCGGGCGCACCGGACAAGACGGTGGGTTCGGAGGACTGCCTCTATCTGAACGTCACCGCGCCGACGGGCCGCGCGGCGGGCCGGGGCAGGCCCGTGATGGTCTGGGTGCACGGCGGCGGCTTCACCTCGGGCGGCGGCAGCGACTATCCCTCCGAGCGGCTCGCGGCCCAGGGCGGCGCGGTCGTGGTCACCCTCAACTACCGGCTGGGCGCGCTCGGTTTCTTCGGCCACCCGGCGCTGGGCGGTGCGCCCGACTTCGGCCTCGCCGACCAGCAGGCGGCCCTGCGCTGGGTGCGGGCCAACGCGGCCCGCTTCGGCGGCGATCCGCGCAACGTGACCCTGTTCGGCGAGTCGGCGGGCGGGCTGAGCACCTGCGCCCAGCTGATCTCGCCCGGATCGGCGGGGCTCTTCCACAAGGCGATCGTGCAGAGCGGCTCGTGCATGACGCAGATGCCGCCCGGCTCCACCGACCCCGGCGGGGCCGCGTACAGCCCCTGGGCGACGGAGAACCGGGTGCGGGAGGAAGGCGCCGAGGCCGCCCGCAAGCTGGGCTGCGGTGGCGACGGCGGGGCGGCGCTGAGCTGTCTGCGCGGGCTGCCCGTGGCGAAGCTGGCGACGCCCGAGCTGACGGAGGCGTTCAGTTACGTCGCCTACGGCAACGCGCTGCTGCCCGAGCGGCCGGAGCGGGCGCTGGAGGCGGGCCGCTTCCACCGGGTGCCGGTGATGCAGGGCAGCAACCACGACGAGATGCGGCTCTTCGTCGGCCAGACGCTGGCCGACCACCCCATTCCGGACGCGAACGCCTACCGGGCCCGGCTCACGGGCTCCTTCGGCCAGGCCGCCGGTGCCGTCGAGGCGCTCTACCCGGTGACGAAGTACCCGACGCCCGCGCTCGCCTGGTCGAGTGTGGTCACCGACCGGGCGTGGACGTGCACGACCCTGCGGGCCGACCGGGCGCTGGCCGCGCGCGTGCCCACGTACGGCTATGAGTTCAGCGACCCCAACCCGCCGGTGATTCCGGGGATTCCGCTGGTGAAGGGCTTCCCGTACGCGGCCACGCACGCCTTCGAGCTGCCGTACCTCTTCGACATCCCGGTCGAGCCCGCCTTCACGGCGGCGCAGCGGGCGCTGTCCGGGCGGATGGTCGGCTACTGGACCCGGTTCGCGCGGACCGCCCATCCGGACCTGCCGGGGGCACCGGCGTGGCCGGCCTTCCGGGGCGGGGCTCCGCTGGTGCAGTCCTTCGCCCCGGGTACGGGGGGCATCCGGCCGGTGGACGTGGGCACCGAGCACCACTGCGCGTTCTGGGACACGCACCGCTGAGTCCGCGCGGCGCGGTTGCACGATGAGGACGCGCTCACGGCCGCAGCCGTCGCCGCGACGGGTTCACGGACGGAGAAGACCGGTCGGCAGACCGGTCTTCTCCGCGTTGCCGGGCCCGACGAGGCGCGGGAGACAGTTCCCCGTCACGACGCTCCGGATCTCCAGCGCCCTTCGGGTATTTCCCCAAGCGCCGGACGGGCTGTATTTCAGCCCGTCCGGCGCTTGAGGACACCGTGCGGAGCGCGGTTCGTGGGTCCGGGGGCGCAGCCCCCGTTTCCCGGGGGATCAGCGGTTGACGTTCACCTGGTCGGGGCAGAGGCGCCGCGGTGCGGAGTCACCGCGGAGCGTGGCGTCGACGCATCCCCCCGGCAGTCCGTCGTACGCGGTGGAGCCGAAGTTGGCCGTGACGGTGAGCGTGCCGTCGCCGAAGACCGTCCGCTGGACGGTCCGGTCGGGGTTCAGCGTGCGGAAGTCCGTCATCGCCTCCGTGCCGGCGGCCTGGTGCAGCGGCGCGAAGTACTTCTGCAGCGCCGCGAGTTCGCTCCCGCGCTCCTTGAGGGACTTGCCGTCGAGGACGAAGTTGAGCGGCGTGTTGTAGAGCATCGCCAGCAGCGCCCGTGTCGTCTTCTGCCGGGGCAGTTTGTCGTAGGAGAGCTCCCAGCGTTCGGTGTTGACGAGGGAGTCGTGCAGGGCGGTCTCGTACAGCGGGACGCGATAGGCGGGGTCGTACATCGCCTTGGCGACCGCGGCGGGCAGTTCGGCGGGCTTGAAGAAGATGCCGGGGGCTCCGGCGGGGGCGTAGCCGCCCCATTTCTCCTTGTCCTTCTGTGCCTTCCAGAGCCCGTCGGCGACCGGGGTGCCCGAGCCGTGGTCGAAGGCGAGGGCCTGGTTGGACCAGGCGCCCGCGGACTCGGAGCCGAGGACGAGCTTGTCGTCGGCGATGCGCTTCATCCGGGCGAGGCGGTTGGCGCGGTCGCGGGACTTGTCCATGGGGTGGGCGGTGGAGCTGTCGTCGAAGAGTTCGCCGGCGGCGTCGACGTCGAGGAAGTAGCTGTCGGCGCCGTTGGCGGTCATCTCGCGGGTGCGGTCGGCGAGGTAGTGGTGGGTGGGTTCGGCCTTCTCGAAGGCCTCGGAGCTGAGGTAGCAGCCGCGGTCGTGGAAGCCGGGTACGGGCTTGCCGTCGCTGTCCTGGACGCAGAAGTCCGGGTAGACCTTGTCGGGCCAGACGGAGGTGGGCGCGTCGGAGGTCTTGGGGTCCTGGCCGTTGGCGAAGGAGTCGTACGGGCCGACGAGGTATCCCGCCTTCTTGGCCGCGGTCACGGCGGCGGCATCCATCGGCTTGTCGTCGGCGTCGTAGCCGAGCCACATCCGGTCGGCGCCGAGCGCGCGCAGTCGCCCGACGCCGTCGGCCGTGCGCGCGTCGCCCCACAGGTAGGCGTGGAAGGCGCCGAGGAGCTTCCCGGTGGCCAGGTTGGCGTCGATCTTGCGGCGCAGGCTGCCGAGTTGTCCGTGTTGCCGGAGCCAGGCGCGGTAGTCGACGGCGGGGGCGACGGGTGAGCCGTCGGTGAGGGCGAAGGCGACGGTGTAGTCCGTGGTGCCCGCGGTGCGGGAGAAGCGGTGGGTGGCGGTGGCGCGCAGCCGTCCCTGGTCGGAGGTCACGCGCAGCGAGGTGCCGATGTCGGTGGGGACGAGATAGCTGACGCCCTGCCGTCCGACGGTGTAGCCCCAGAGCGGCATGGAGAGCCCCGAGTCCATGGCGATGTCGCTGTCGGTGAGCTGGGCCTCGGGAGAGTTCCAGAAGCGGTCGGCGACCGGCAGGGACAGCCCTTCGCCACGCGGGAGCTGGAGGGCGGAGGCGGCGCTGTCCGTACCGGTGACGGGCCAGGCCAGGGTGCGGTCGCCGCTGCCGGAGTACGTGCCGGAGACGACGAGGCGGCCCTGGTCGGAACGGGCGGTCACGGTCAGCCCGGTGCCGGGGTACGTCCAGCGGGCGCTGTCGCCGCTGACCGTCACGGACCCGGGGGCGCCGGGGGTCCGGGCCGCGGCGGCGGACAGTTCCACGGCCGCCCCCCGGTCCGTACGGGCCGTCACGCGCAGCGTGGTGGTGTCGAGGGTGGCGGTGCCGCCGCGGACGGCGAAGTCGACGAGGTGGCCGTGCGCCTGGACGACGCGGGCGGTCCGCGCGGGCTGCGCGGCACCCGCGTCGGTGGCGAGGGTGACGCACGGGAGGGTGACCGCCAGCGCCACGGCGGCGGCGCGGACGGTGCGGCAGGAAGTGAGGGTGTGCATGGGGAGTTGACAGCGGGCGGGTCTAAGGAGTTCTTAAGAGACCGGGGAGCGCGGGCGCCGGTGGCCTTGCCGGGCAGGCGGGCCGAGCACTCTCCGGTACCGGACGGTCCGTCAGGCCGGTGTGCGCTCGCCGGGGCGGGAGTCGAAGGACACGCCCACCGAGCAGGGGACGGTCTGCTCCCCGCCCGCCAGCATCGCCCGGCCGATCCGCTCCGCGTGCTCGCGGGTGATGACGAGTTCCACCCGGTCCTCGACCCCGGGATTCCCTCCGGACTTGCCGACGGAAATACGCAGGGAGACAACGCCGTCCTCATTGGACAAGGCGGTCACACTTCCGTCAACTACACCAGGAATCATGATTCCACTTTCGCACTTCACTGGACGCGGACATGGACACTGCGGAAATTCGGGGCGGCCGCAGCGGACAACTCGGAATGCGGGCGCCGCATTTCCGCCCCGGCCGCCGGGTGGTGCGCTTCGGCCTTCCGGCGCGACACGGCGCACCGTGTCGCGATGCGGTTCCCGTGGGCGGAAGAAGACATTCCGTCATACGGCGACGATTGCCCCGGCACGACGATTCGCCAAATGGCCACCCCAACGGGTGACTTGACGGCCATTTCCATTGAATGCGCTACCCCCGGCGAAGATGCTGCCACCGGGAAGATCGCAGATCAAGCCCCGGACCGCCGTCGAGTGAGACATGTCACGAAGGGTGCATCGGTGTGCTGGTGTGCGGGTTTTCGTCCGGTCGGGGTGATAGCGGCGCCGGACGTACGGCGGGCCGCGCCGCGTCGGACCGGGGCCGGAATTCCGCTGCCATGGCGGTCCCATATCGTTCACCGTGGAGAAACGAACGATCACGCTCCGGCAGCCGACGAGCCGCCCGGGGCTTGAGCGAAGGAACGGCATTGGACCTGGATCCCGACCACTCCTCGGCGCACAGCGATCAGGAAGCCATGCGACAACGGCTGCTGAGCACGGTGGAGAAGGCCGGGCTGCCCGGCCCGCCGCCCGAGCTGGCCCTGCCGCTGCACCCGGCCGCCGTCGAGGTCGCGCACCTGGCGTGGTGCGAGCTGCGCTCCGGGCCGCCGGCCCCGCCGCGCGCGAAGGAGCTGGCCCGGTGGCTGGACGATGCCGCCGCCGCGCGGTCCACCGCCACCGGCCCGGCCGAGTGGCCGGTGGAACTCGCCGGACCGGGCCAGCCGCACCTGTCGCGGGCCCTGGACCGGACGTCCGCCTCGCCCGGTGCCTGGCGCCCCGCCGACCGGGCCGCCCTGGCGTCGGCGGTACGGCTGCTGGGCGCGGTCTGGCCGGGCATGCTCGGCGAACTGCGGGCGTCGGTCGCGCAGGTGGCCCTGCTCGACGGCGCGCCGGCCGACGGCCGCACCGGCATCGCCGTGCACGGGGCCGTTCTGGTCGACCGCCGCTGCTTCTCCCCGACTCCGGCCGGTCTCCTGGGGTCGGTCAGGCTGGCCGAGGCGCTGGTCCACGAGGGCACGCTCACGCGCTGCGCCGCGGCGGCGGCACGGGAGCCGTTCGCGACCGGCACGGACCCCGTCGCGGCACGGCAACTGGACGAGCGGGTGGGACGGATGGTGGCGCTGTCCCGCTGTGTCCTGCTGTACCGGCGGCTCCTGGGGAGCGGCCCGGCCGCGGAGCCCGCGGTGGAACAGCGGCACGACCGGCTGCTCGCGGACCTCGGCGAGGCCGTGGACACGGTCGGTGCCCACCGGGCGGCGCTGACGGAGCGCGGCATCCGGCTGCTCGACCGGGGCGTGCGGCTGGCGGGCGGGATCGTCCCCTAGCCCGGCCCTAGCCCGGCCCTTGCCGGTCCGGGGGATTCCGCGGCGCCCGGTGGCTCTCCTCCACCATGGCCCGGAGTCCCTCGTGCAGGCCGGTGCGGGGGCGGAAGGCGAAGGCGCGGGCGGCGACGGTGATGTCGGCGGCCGCGTGCCGGACGTCGCCCGGCCGCGCGGGACGCGGGACGACGTCGACCGGGCCCACCAGGCTCTCCACGGCGGCCAGCGCCTGCTTCATGGAGACCGGTGAGCCGCTGCCGAGGTTGGCCACGCCGGTGAAGCCGGAGCAGGCCGCGTCGCGCATGGCGGTGACGACGTCGCGGACGTAGGTGAAGTCACGGGTCTGCTCGCCGTCGCCGTACAGCGGGAACGGCTCGCCGCCCGCGACGGCGGCGAGCAGCCGGGCGAAGGCCATGTCGGGCCGCTGCCGGGGGCCGTAGACGGAGAACAGCCGCAGCGACAGAGCGGGCACCCCGTGGACCGTGCGGTACAGCTCGCAGAGATGCTCCCCCGCCAGTTTGGTGACCCCGTAGGGGGACACCGGCCTGGGACAGGCCGTCTCGGCCGTGGGGTACGTCAGGGCGTCGCCGTAGACGGAGGAGCTGGAGGCGTAGACGAAGGCGCCGGACGTACGGTCCCGCACGGCCTCCAGCAGGACCTGCGTGGCGAGGACATTACGGCGGGCGTACGACGCGAACCCGTCGCCCCAGGACGGCCCGACCCCGGGTTCGCCCGCGAGGTGGTAGACGGCGTGGGCGCCGTCCAGCAGCGGCCCGAGCCCGGCCTCCAGCAGGTCCGCGCGGTGGAAGGAGAAGGCCGGACGGCGCGTCAACTCCCGTACGTTGCGCTCCTTGAGCGCCACGTCGTAGGTGTCGGTCAGCACGTCGATACCGACGACCGTGTCCCCGGCGGCCAGGAGGTGTGCGCACAGGTGCGAGCCCAGGAACCCGGCCGCGCCGGTCACGACCGCCCGCATCACGGCCTCCCCGCGGAGGAGGCGCGCGCACGGTGGAGACAGGCGTTCCGCATGGCTGGTGACCTCCGGGGCGAGGCGGTGGGTGCGGGCGTCCGGCGTCCATTCGCTCAGGCCCGCGCCGTGAAGGGAAGACCCCGCGCGAACGCACCATGCCGTTCGAGCCACCGCCGGACGGGCGGACCGGCCCGTCCGGCGGATCGGCCTACTTGCCCTGGAAGAGCTCCACCAGGTCCTGCCGCCCGAACACCGCGGCCGCCTCGATCGCGGAGGGCGACCCCGCCGACGCGTCCGCGCCGTGCGCGAGCAGCGTGCGGACGATCTCGTCCTCGCCCTTGAAGACCGCCCCTGCGAGCGGCGTCTGGCCGCGGTCGTTGGGCCGGTTCGGGTCGGCACCGCGCGAGAGGAGGGCCGTGACGGCGTCGAGGTGACCGTGGTAGGCGGCCAGCATGACGAGCGAATCGCCGCGGTCGTTGGTGAGATTGACCGGAACCCCTGCGTCCACATAGGCGGCGAGGGTGTCCGTGTCACCGTGTCGCGCCAGGTCGAAGACCTTGGCCGCGAGCTGCAGCACCTCGGGGTCGTGTGCGGGCTCGGTCTCGGGGGTCTGCTCGGTCATGGGTCGGTCCTCCGGGTTCTGCGGCTGGCGGCCGGGTGACATGAGTGCGTGGGTGCTGCCCTACCCTACGTACGCCCGCACCCCTGGAACCATGGGTCACGGCCGACGCGCGCCACGTCCGGGCCGTCGAGGGCCCCGCGACGGCCCGGACGGGGTTCGGACGCGTCCGAACGGGTGATTCCGCGGGAACACCGGCGCGGAGACTCGCGCGACGGCACTGATCGTCACCGAGCCGGTTTCGCGCCGTGTTCAAGCGGTTCGCCATCCCCTGGCGGACGTCTCCCGCCGGGACCGCCGACGGCCAAGCGGCGGTTCATCCGCTTTTGCCTTATTAGCACTTTCTGTGAGTCTTGAGGAACTCGTGGTGACCGTCACGACCACCCAGGAGCACGCCATGATCCTGTCCATCTCCGGTGTAGTGCTGTTCGGCGTCATCGTCTTCCTGTTCTTCCGCAAGGACGGCCTCAAGCCCACCCACGGCATCACCTGCGCCCTGTTCGGCTTCTACCTCGCGGGCACGGCCATCGCCCCCAGCATCAAGGCGGGCAGCGCCAGCCTCGCCGGGCTGCTGGGCGGCCTCAAGTTCTGAGCCAGCCCCGCACCCGCCCCACCGACGGCAGGAGGACGACGTGGGCCGGAGACTCCCCCGCAGCCTCACCGACGGCACCGCGCCCGCGCGCGGACGGGAACTCGCGCGCGCGGCCGCCGACAACGCCGCCGACGTGTTCCACCCACTGATCACCGTGCTCCGCGGGCTGCGCGCCCTGGCGGCCGGCGCGCGGCGCCAATGGGGACGGACCCCCAGGGACCGGCGCGGGCCCACGCTGCTGCTGTTCTGCTCCTGCACATGCATCGTGGCGCTCGTGCCGTACGGGCCGGCGCTCACCGTCCTCACCCTGATAGCCGCGGCGGCCTGGGCGGGCCGCGACCGCGCCCCCGTCGACACGGCCGGCACCGACGCGGAGGACGAGCGGCTCCGGGCGCTGTACGAGTGCCTGGTGCCCTCCTTCCGCACACCGGAGGACCCCGGCCCGCTCTATGCGCACGGCGGCGACTGGCGGGAGGCGTTCCCCTCGCACACCTTCGAGGACGGGCGGCTGGTCTCCCTCCGGCTGCGCTACCCCGCCCACTTCGCCGACGGCGAGGCCGAACCCCGGGCCAGGATCGAGCAGTTGCTCCAGATCAAGGCGGGCCGCGGCCGCGAGTACCGGTTCGACTGGGACGAGGAGGCCAACTGCCTCACGCTGACCGTGCTCGCCGCCCTCCCCACCGACATCCATGCCCAGCGGTTCGTGACCGCGCCCGGGGAGACGGTGCTCGGCTTCACCGACCCGGCCACCGTGCGGCGCACCCTGCCGGTGCTGGACGGGGAGACGGTCCGCGACGCGCCGCCCGTCGTCTGGCGCACGGGCCGACGCTCCACGGAACCCCACCTGCTGGCCCTCGGCAAGCCCTCCTGCGGGACCAGCAGCCTGCTGCGCTCGATCGCCCTCCAGGCCCTCCACCACGGCGACGTGGTGCTGATCGACGGCGGCAGCACCGGCGGATACGCCTGCCTCCTCGGCAGGGAGGGCGTGCTGGCCGTCGAGTCCTCCCCCGCGGGCGCGCTCGCCGCCCTGGAGTGGGCCTCCCACGAGACCGGACGACGGCTGATCACCACCAACCACGCCCGGCAGCAGGGCAGTCCGCTCCCCGAGGACGTCCGGCGCCCGCTGTGGATCGTCCTCGACCGGCCCACGGCGCTCAGCCACCTCGCCGCGAGCGAGGGCCGACCCGACCCCCAGGACCTGCTGGAGGTTCCGCTGCTCCACGGCCGGGCCGCCAATGTCACCGTCGCCGTGGCCGACCACTTCGAGAACGCCGCGCTGCTCGGCGCGACCGTGCTCGGCCACACCCGCGCGCGGGTGATCCTCGGCCCCGCGACGCCCGAGCAGGTGCGGTCGGCGCTGGGCGCCCCGCCGGACACCACCCCCACCCCGGACATGCCGCCCGGCCGCGGCTACGCGCGGCTGGGCTCGGGGCCGGTCCACCGGGTGCAGGTGCCCGCCACCCCGGACCCGCTCGACGAGGAGGCGCCCGAGGCCGAACGGCAGGCGGTCCTGCGGCTCCTCCCCGCGGCGGACCGTCCGGCGCCGTACGGGACCGGGGTGGAGGCGGCACCCGCGCCGGAACCGGCCCCCGGCGGCCGGGCCGCGCCCCTCGGGCACCACCTGGGCGGCGGGGAACCGATGCCGGCTCAGGCCACGTAGGTCCGCGGCGCCTCGGCGGCCGCCGTCGCGCCGCTCGCGACCAGCCGGGCGGCCTCGGCGAGCCTGCTCGCGGCCTCCTCGGCGACCGCGCCCGAGACCGTGAACGGCACCCGCACGAACCCCTCGAAGGCCCCGTCGACGCCGAACCTCGGCCCCGACGGCACCCGCACCCCCAGCCGTTCCCCCGCCTCGGCGATCCGCGAGCCGGACAGGCCGCCGGTGCGCACCCACAGGGTGAGGCCGCCGCGCGGGACGGTGAACTCCCAGTCGGGCAGGTGGCGGCCGAGTGCGGCGACGACGGCGTCACGGTTCTCGCGCGTGGTGGCCTGCCGTATGTCGACGGCGGCGTCCCAGCCGTCGGTGTTCAGCAGCCAGGTGACGGCGAGCTGTTCGACCACGGGCGTGCCCAGGTCGGCGTAGGCGCGCGCGGCGACCAGGTTGCGGATCACGTCCGGAGCGGCCCGGACCCAGCCGATCCGCAGGCCCGCCCAGAAGGACTTGCTCGCGGAACCGACGGTGATCACGGCACTGCCCGCGGGGTCGAAGGCACAGACGGGCCGCGGAAGTTCGAGGTCCGGTTCGAGGCAGAGGTCGGACATGGTCTCGTCCGCGATGAGCACGGTGCCCGCGGCGCGGGCCGCCTCGACGAGCTCCCTGCGCTGCTCGTCGGGGGCGAGGGCGCCGGTGGGGTTGTGGAAGTCGGCGATGACGTACGCCATGCGGGGCGCGGCGTCGCGCAGCACCTGGCGCCAGGCCGCCAGGTCCCACCCGGCGAGCCCGTCGGCCATGGCGACCGGCACCAGCCGGGCCCCGGCCTCGCGCATGAGCTGGAGCACGTTGGCGTACGACGGCGACTCGACGGCCACCCGCTCGCCGTGGCCCGCCATGAGCCGGCAGATCGCGGCGACGGCGCCCATGGCACCCGTGGTGACCATGATCTGCTCGGGCATGGTGGGGATGCCGCGCGCGCTGTAGCGGTCGGCGATGGCCTGCCGCAGGGCGGGCAGACCCGCCGGGTAGTCGCCGTGGGTGTGCGCGTACGGCGGCAGTTCCTCCAGCGCGCCCTGGAAGGCGCGGGTCAGCCAGGGCTCGGGGGCGGGCAGGGCGGCGCAGCCGAGGTCGATGACGGACCCGGCCGCCTCCGGGGGCAGCGGGTCGAGGCCACGGGTGGGCAGCGGGTTCCCCGCGGGCACGGAGGTCCAGCTCCCGGCGCCGCGCCGGGACTCCAGGAACCCCTCGCCGCGCAGCGCCTCGTAGGCGGCGGCGACCGTGGTGCGGCTGACGCCGAGCGCGGTCGCGAGCTCGCGCTCGGCGGGCAGCCGGGCGGCGACCGGGACCCGGCCCTCCAGCACGAGCAGCCGGATGCCGTCCGCGAGGGAACGGTAGGCGGGTGCGCGGCGGCCGCCGATCAGGGTCACGACACCGTGCCCGTCGCGCGCGTGCTGCGATCCGAGGAGCTGCGCGAGCTTCTGCGCACTCACCGAAGAGGTCCACTGGCTCATCCTGATCGGTCCACCTTTCCGGGATTGGCCATGGATTACTGCTGTATCCAGTCCACAGACTGTCATGCGGCAGGCCACTTGCACCACCGCTCGCCGCCGATTCGCCGCCGATTCGCTCGGCCGATCACTGTCGATCACTTGGGAGGAACCAATTGTCCGCATCAGGGGGGCTGCTTCTCACCCGCCGACTGCTTCAGTTGTACGGCGGGCTCGCGCTGTACGGAGTGAGCGCGGGGCTGCAGTTGCGGGCGGGGCTCGGGCTCGCGCCGTGGGACGTGCTGAACCAGGGGGTCGCCCGGCACACGGGCCTGTCGATCGGTACCGCCTCGATCGCCATCGGCGCGCTGGTGCTGCTGCTGTGGATCCCGATGCGGCAGCGGCCCGGACTCGGCACGGTCTCCAACGTACTCGTGATCGGCCTCGCACTGGACGCCACGCTGAGCCTGACGCCCCAGCCGCACTCGCTGTGGGTGCGTATTCCACTGCTGGCCTTCGCGGTGGTGCTGTGCGCGGCGGCGACCGGGCTCTACATCTCCACCCGGTTCGGACCGGGCCCGCGCGACGGCCTGATGACCGGTCTGCACCGGCGGACCGGTCGCTCGCTGCGGCTCGTCCGCACCTGCATCGAGGTCGTCGTGCTGGCGACGGGCTTCGCGCTCGGCGGGTCGGCCGGCGCGGGCACGGTGCTCTACGCGCTCGCCATCGGACCGCTGGCGCAGTTCTTCCTGCGTTTCTTCGCGCTGCCGGAGCCGGCAGCGCCGCGGACGGCCACCGTCCCGGTGGCCGGATCGACTCCGGAACGGACGGCGCCGCGCGAAATTCCGGACCTGGTTTAGCCCTCGGAGTGACGGGCCGGTAGTGTACGCCTTCGACCCACCGGACGGACCGTTACTGCGCGCTAAAGCGACAGAAACGCAGGGTGACATCCGTTGCCAGATGTGACAAAACGGGCGCTGGTGGGTACAACAAGGGGCGGCACGACGGGCGACGCATGTCCCTCAACGGGAATCTTCACCGCCGACCGGACGTTGACCGGATGACGACGACAGCGACACCTGTCCTGTGGGCGACCAAGCCCGGGAGGCACGATTCATGAGTGAGCGAGCTCTCCGCGGCACGCGACTTGTGGTTACCAGCTACGAGACCGACCGCGGCATCGATCTGGCCCCGCGCCAGGCGGTGGAGTACGCATGCCCGAACGGGCATCGATTTGAGATGCCGTTTTCGGTAGAGGCGGAGATTCCGCCGGAGTGGGAGTGCAAGGCGTGCGGCGCCGTGGCACTCCTGGTGGACGGCGACGGCCCCGAGGAGAAGAAGGGCAAGCCTGCGCGTACGCATTGGGACATGCTCATGGAGCGACGCACCCGCGAGGAGACCGGCACCGACCGAATCCGGGGGAACCATCCATGTCCGAGGACACCTACCGCCTGGCCGTCATCGTCGCTTCCACCCGTGAGGGCCGCTTCGCC
>NZ_JBSFWT010000077.1:0-34543 GCF_053594975.1 Streptomyces sp. NPDC002537 | reverse complement strand
GTTCCTCGCCGCCCGCGCGGCCGCTGACCCAGATCTGTCCGAAGTTGCGGACCGAGCGGACCGATGACGGTCCGGGCGCCCCTGCGCGTGTGTACGGCTGTACGGCCTGTCAGGCGTTTCAGCCCGCGAGCAGTCGCTTGACCTCGGCGGCGACGCGGCTGCCGTCCGCCCGCCCGGCCACCTTCGGGTTCACGATCTTCATGACGGCGCCCATGGCTCTCGGCCCCTCGGCACCGCCCGCCTTCGCCTCGGCGACGGCCTCCGCGACGATCGCGACCAGCTCCTCGTCGGACAGCTGCTTGGGCAGGTAGTCGGCGAGCACCTCGCCCTCCGCGCGCTCCCGCTCCGCGGAGTCGGCCCGGCCGCCCTTGTCGAACGCGTCCGCGGCCTCACGGCGCTTCTTCGCCTCGCGCGTGATCACCTTCAGGACCTCGTCGTCGGAGAGCTCACGGGCGGTCTTGCCCGCGGTCTCCTCGTAGGCGATGGCGGAGAGAGTGAGGCGGAGGGTGGAGGAGCGCAGTTCGTCACGCGCCTTGATGGCGGTCGTGAGGTCGTCGTGAAGCTTGGCCTTGAGCGTGGTCATGCCGCAATCCTCCCACCCGGCGGCGCGGGGCGCCCCGCATTAACGCCGGCGGCGCCTCCGCGCGGCGGTGCCACCCATGGACATGTCCGGGGCATGTCCGGGGGCATGCCCGGGGAAGAACCGGGCCTGTGGGGCACAACTCCCCTACGCGACCCGGATATCGCCTCCGCGGAGCCAAACGCATGCGCGACGTCTGCGACCATGGACTTATGCGCGCTCGATATGGAGTACCCCTGGGAATCACGGCCGTAGGAGCCACCGCCCTCGCCTACGCGGCCGGCTTCGAGGTCCGTTCCTTCCGCCTGCGACGGGTCACCGTGCCCGTCCTGCCGCCGGGGATGCGGCCGCTGCGGGTGCTCCAGGTCTCCGACATCCACATGGTCGGCGGCCAGCGCAAGAAGCAGCGCTGGCTCCAGTCCCTGGCCGGGCTCCGCCCGGACTTCGTGATCAACACCGGGGACAACCTCTCCGACCCGGAGGGCGTGCCGGAGACGCTCGACGCCCTCGGGCCACTGATGGAGTTCCCGGGCGCGTACGTCTTCGGGTCGAACGACTACTACGGCCCCAAGCTGCGCAACCCCGCGCGCTATCTGCTGGAGCGGGCCTCAGGCCGCCACGGCCTCAACGGCAACGCCCCGGCCGTCGGCGTGATCCACAACCCCTGGGAGGAGCTGCGCGACGGCTTCGACTCCGCGGGCTGGGTGAACCTCACCAACACCCGCGGCAGCCTCAAGATCGACGGCTATGACATCGCGCTCACCGGGCTGGACGACCCGCACATCAAGCGCGACCGCTACGCGGAGGTGACCGGCGGCCCCCGCGAGGACGCCGACTTCTCCATGGCCGTGGTGCACGCCCCGTACCTGCGGGTCCTCGACGCCTTCACCGCCGACCGGTACCCCCTGATCCTCGCCGGTCACACCCACGGCGGCCAGCTCTGCGTCCCCTTCTACGGCGCGCTGGTCACCAACTGCGACATCGACGCCCAGCGGGTCAAGGGCCTCTCCACCCACCGGGCCGGCGGCCACCGCTCCTACCTCCACGTCTCGGCGGGCTGCGGCACCAACCGCTACACCCCGGTCCGCTTCGCCTGCCCCCCGGAGGTCACCCTGCTCACCCTCGCCCCCCGAGACCGCGACTGACCCAGGAGGTTCTCCGGAGCCGACCCGTACGGTGGAGGGATGCTCGACCCGACCTCCTCCACCGCCCGGGCCTTCCGGCCCGCCTCGGCGGCCGTCCCCGCGTCCGCCGTCGTCCCGACGGGCCGCCGCCCCATCGCGGCGGCCTTCCGCGCGCTCGTGGCCCTGGCCGCGCTCACCGGCATCGTCCTGGACGCGATCGATTCCACCGACCTGGGCCGCCTCTTCAGCTACTTCACGATCCAGTCCAACATCATGGTCGCGATCGCCTTCGCCTGGTCCGCCCACCGCGCCTGGACCGCGCGCCCAGCCCTCTCCCCACGGATCACGGGCGGAGCACTGCTCTACATCTCCATCACGGGGCTCGTCTTCCACTTCGTGCTGTCGAACGACTCCAGCGGCTTCTCCATGACCAGCGAGCGCACGCCCCTCGAATCGATCGCCAACCAGCTCCTGCACACCGTGACCCCCGTCGCGGCCGCCCTCGACTGGCTCCTCCTCACCGCGCCCGGCGGCTTCCTCCTGCGCCACGCCTGGCAGTGGCTGGCCTACCCCTTCCTCTACCTTCCCTTCGCCCTGATCCGCGGCGCCTTCCTCGACCCCGGCACCGAGGGCCGCTACCCGTACCCCTTCCTGGACGTCGGCCTCCACGGCTACGCGGGCATCGCCACCAATGCCGTCGTCTTCGGCCTGGCCTTCTACGCACTGGCCCTCACCCTCGTCCTCCTCGACCGCGTCCGCCCCCACCTGCGCACCCCCGGGAATCGGATTTCGTCTCTGGGCTCCGGTCCGCTAAAGTAGAGCTCGTTGCGCCGGAGACCTGCGAAAACGGGAATCCGAAGCACATCGGGGTGTAGCGCAGCTTGGCAGCGCGCTTCGTTCGGGACGAAGAGGTCGTGGGTTCAAATCCCGCCACCCCGACAGAGCAGTACCAGGTCAGGCCCGGTTTCTTTCACGAGAAACCGGGCCTGACCTGTAGTGCGTGACTAACTGCGTGACTACCGCTCTGGATCTTCCTTGAAGATGGCGTCCATCACGACCGCCCCTGTCTGGATCACGGGCCGGATCTGCTTCCGGTAGACCTCCTCCGTTACGGCCGTCCCGGAGTGCCCCACCAGCCGCGAGATCTCTTCGAGCGGGACACCCTTGTCCGACAGCAGCGAGACGAAGCTATGACGTAGCTCACGCGGCGTCCACTCCTTCGCCTCTACCCCCTCTGCCTTGTCTATCGCCTGGCGAAAAGCTCTCCGTACATTCGCGGAGTCGAGCTCCTTGCCGACGGCCGACGGGAAGACGAGCCCGTTCTCCTCCCACTCGTCCCCTGCGGCCAGCCGATCCCACCCCTGGTCTTCCCAGTGCTGCCAGAGTGCGTCCACACAGCGGGCCGGGAGCGCGAGCGTGCGCCGAGACTTTCGGGTCTTGGTGTCCCCGCTGGAACGGACGGACCGCCACACAGCGATGTGGGGTGGCACGGGCGGCTTTGCATCGGGCTCCCCCTCAAAGAAGACGTGATCCCACGTGAGTGCCCGAAGCTCCTCCGTACGAGCACCGGTGAGCAGTGCCAGCACGATGTACGCGTGCATGGAGGTGCCCGCGGCCGCGCCGAGGACGGCCTCAGCCTGAGCGAACGTCAGCGCTTTCGACGGCCGCCCCGGCTGGCCCTTCGGTACAGAGCACAGCTCCACCACGTTGCGCTTCACTTTGTCCCGCGCCATCGCCCGCTTGACCGCGCGATTCAGGCACGAGTGAATGCCCTGCAAGGTGCGCGTACTGAGCAACTTGGCTTTGGCGGCCAGCCACTTGTCCACGTCTTCCGCGCTCAAGTCGCGAAGCTTTCGCGCACCGAGGGACGGGATCACGTGCGTGCGACTGAGATTCGTGCACGCGTCCAAGGTGGCTTTGTCCCGCCCGGCCAGCCCGTACTCCAGCCAGTCATCCACGGCATTCTTGACGGTGTAACCCGAGGGCGCGATGGCAAGACCGTCCTCGTGGTCCCGAAGAACTTCTTTCAGCTTGTCCTTCGCCTCGGTCTTGGTCTTGCCACTGCCGCGCTTCACGATCCGCTTGCCGCTCGGGTCGAAGCCCAAGCTGACAGTGGCGATCCAGCGCCGCCGTTTGGCGTCCCAGTGAAGACCACCGTCTCCCCTGCTACGGCGTTTGGTCACTGCTCTTCTCCTGCCTCGCGCTCCAGAAGCACGACGTAGTCGACGAGGGCAGATGCGGGGATGAGTCGACTACGCCCTTGTTTGACGGAGCGGATACGCCCCGTGCGGATGAGGTCATAGATGGCGGTCCGGCCAAGACCGAGAACCCTCATGGCCTCCGTTACGCGATAGAGCAGGGGGCCGGCCGATGTGACTTGTTCGGGCGACCGTGAGGCCCCAGCTGTCATGATGGTGGTCTCCTCTTTCCTCGAAGGGATGGGGAGGCCGGGGCAGCGGACTGCTTTGACGGGTTGGCCGCTGCCCCGGGTGAGATCAGGCGCACTGCGCATGGAGCCACTCGTGGTACTGGTGGCGGACGTACTCGCGGTGGTCCTCGTCGGTGATGAGCTCAGCGCCTTTGAGGCTCAGGCCGGAGTGCTCGACGTCGTACTCGACCAGCGCTCGCGCCGCCTGGGCGGCGCTCTCGACGATCCCGGTGGCCACCCCCGGGACGTACATGGCCGCCTCCTTGATCGCCATGCGGTCGAGCATCGCGGCCTTGCGGAGCCAGAATTCGCGGCCCTGCTCCCACTCGGCGGAGGGGGCGCTCTGGCTAATCACCCAGCTCATCTCCATGAGGATGCTGGGGGCACCCGCGTACGCGACGGCGGGATCGGTGGTGTTGGGCATCACTGGCTCTCTCCAGAGGTGAACAGGAAGTGCAGGGCGGGTTGTCCGGCCCTCCGCCCGGTCCCGGCCCTCAGGAGTCGGGACCGCACGGGGGACCGTCAACCCGCAGTCGCCGCCGCAGCGTCGGTGTCAGCGGCCGCGGTGAACAGCAGCGCGCGGAGGTCGCTGCCCACGAGAGCGGTGAGCCGCTGCTCGATCGCCTGCCACGAGCGGGGATCGATGGCCATCAGCGCGGCGACGGCCGCCGGGCCCTTGCCTTCCTTGATCGCCGTGAGGGCGTCCCGGAGCTCTCCGGAGGCCATCAGCGAAATGCGCGGGGCGGAAGTGCACTGGTGGGACATGGAGATTCCTCTCGGGTCGAAGTCAGTCTGTGGTTGAAGGGAGTTGGAGCACGACCCCCGGGGGTCACTTGCCGAAGCTGGGAATGGCTCCCCCGATCGCGGACATGACCTGATCGATGGACGTGGTGGCGCCGGTCCGGCTGAGGTAGTAGCCGAAGAGCACCGCGACGGCGGCCGCGCCGAGGCCGACGGACTTCGAGCGGATGAGCATGGCCAGGAGGAGGCCGAAAAAGGCGAGGGCGGAGATCGAGAACGACATGGGAGAGGCTCCTCGTGAGGGTCAGCGGGTGCCTTCGCGGTGGAGGCGGACGGTCGCGTTGTAGAGGCGACGGCCGATGCGGAGGCGCTTGCCGTAGCCGTCGCAACGGCGGCAGTCCCGGCCGCGCTTGAGCCGCCCGGTCCGGGTCTGGCGCATCGCGAAGCCCCAGCCCTTGCACTTGCGGCACGCTCCGAACGGGCTCGCGGCGCAGAGACAGGCGTAGCAGAGAGCGATGAATATGAGGCCGGGCATAGCGTTGAGCAGGGAGGTCATCGAAACCCCTCTCAGAGCAGGATTCAGGGGGTGCGCGCGGAGCGCCGCTAGGCACTAGGCAGCAGGTCAGAAGGGCCTTTGGCTGCTAGCGGGGGTGCTAGACCTAGCGGGGGTACCCGCTAGGTCTAGCGGCGGGATCGGCTATGCGACCCCGGCTGTTCCGTCACGTTCCGCGATCGCCTTGGCGATGTCAGCGCGCCGGATCCCGCGTCGGTTCGCGCCTTTGCCGTCCTCGGTGGTGCCCCACATCTGCACGGTGCGAATGCCGTACGGCCGCAGTGCCGACGTCAGTTGTTCGGCCGCCCACCCGGCGTAGACCTCCGGCCGGAGTTCGGCGAGCCGGGCGACCACCACCTCGTTCCACGCCTTGGACTCCTTGGCGGGAACGACCGCGGCGATGTCCCGCAGCAAGTCGTACAACGGCGAATTGGCCTCGGGCTCCTCGCCGAGGGCGTGTCCGGAGAGCGTGCCGGCCGCCTTGCGGAGCTTGTAGGCGCGAAGGGAGATCACGTCGGCCGTGGGCGCGTTGATCTCGGCAGCGGCAACGATGCGGGCGTCGGCTCCCTCACCCACGAAGTAGTGGATGCCCTTGTCGCCCCACGCGAACATGGTGGCGCGGACGCCACGCCTGTACGCCGAGGTGCCGAGGACCATGTCGTTCTCCAACTGCCCCATGACCTTCAGGCACCAGCGGCTGGAGGCGTTGGCGGAGATCCCGGTGGGCAGCGACTTCGCATCCGGGCGCTGAGTGGAGAGTAGGAGCGTGATGGCCAAGGCAGGCCCGCGCTTCACCAGGTCGGTGCAGATCTCCTCGAGCTCTTTGCCGTACTCAGGGTGCTCGAACCACTTCTGGCACTCATCCGCGCCCGCCACGATCGGATGCAGCCCCAAGCCCTTCATGCTGGCGAGGTCGCTGGTCACCTTGGACTCCGGGCAGATGTCCCGTGGCAAGTTGCGGATCACTTCGGCGCGACGTCGGAGCTCAGCCCGCAGCGCTCGTAGGTCACGCAGCGCGTAGAGGATGTCCTCGTCGTCTTCACCGGCCCGGTAGCTGTGCGCCACACGCTCCAGCGGGCCCAGGTCGCCGGTGCCCTTCATGTCGAACACATGCAGCTCCGCGCGCGGATCCAGCGATGCGATCAGCAGGAGTTGGCGGAGCAGGTACGTCTTCCCCATGCGCGGGATGGCGCCGATGATGCCGGAGACGTACATCAAGGTGACGTCCACCCAGCGCCCGCGTTGATCCGTCCCGTACGCCGCGGGCTTGAACAGGTCGACCGTGCCACCCTTGATCAACGGCCACGTGGGCTTCTTCGCCTTGGACATGTCCTCGTCCCCGACCCACAGCACCAAGCGCCCCGTGTGCTCCTCCGGGACCGCCTCGGGCCACACGCAGCCGAGTGGGCGGCGAAGTCCGGAGGCGAGCTTGTCCCGCTTGTCGATCACGTCCGTGACGGTCACGCCGTACGGGAGGTCGCCTTCCGCCCTCCAGCCGGCCCCGTCGCGGGTGATGGGAGCAGTGAAGGAGAAGCCGCTCCCGCCCTTGCTCTGGGCCTGGTTGATGGCAGCGATGCCGAGCGAGCCGAGGGCACGTAGGACGATGTCGCTGGTGAGCTTCTGCGCCTTGGGGATCTCCACGGCTCTGCGGATGACCGGGGCGTCGGCGGGTTGTCCCAGCCATCCCAGGGCCATCGTCACGACGGAGCCGCACAGTGCGAGCAGCCATGCCGGAGCCAGGATGTACAGCGACAACGCGGTGACGAGCCCGACCACCGAGGCGGCGACCGTGACGGCTGTCCGCCAGCGCACCCGGCGGTCCCTCTGCCGGGAGAGCTTCAGATAGTCGTCGATGTCCCCGGCGGTTGCCGCGGACTGCCGGAGCGGCTCCCCCTCTGCGTCCGCCACCCACCGCAGCGCGCCGCCGACGAACCGCGCCCCGCCCTGGGGTGCTTGGAGTACGAGGCGGGAGGTGTACCAGGGCGTACGTACCGCGTGGTACGCGGCCACGTGCCACGCGTACTCGGCAATGCCCTTGCCCGCCGCTCTGAACTCCTGCTGCGACTTCGCCCAAGTCGGAACGACCGGACGCCGTTTCGCGCTGCGCACCCGATCCACCAGCCCGAGGCCCGGCGGCTGGCCGGGGCGGTCGACATGGATGACTGCTTCCGGGTTGCCGGAGTCGGAGGGGTCGGACTCGACGGCATGGTGCTCTAACCGGCGCTTGCCGAGGTCGACCACGTCACCTTCCGAGTGGTCGGGGTGATCGCGAGCGGACTCGCTGTCGGCTTCGTGCTTCACTGGCACTTCCTTCCTGAACTGGAGGGAAGTCGGGCCTGGCCCTACCCGCCAAAGCAGCGGCCGGGCCCGACGTATAGAACGTGACGAGAGCGCGGCTTGCTGGTCGGGCTTCGTTGAACCCGAAGGATCTGAAGACGGTCGCTTCGGTGCAGCCGCTGATCAGCGCGGACTGCCGGACACTACGAGGTCAGACCCGGAAGCGCCGCGGCCCGGTGAGAAAGCCCCAGCACTGGTGGACGGTCATCACCGCGGTGGAACCGCCCATGCCGGACAGGACTGTCAGCAGCCAGTCGGCACCGAGATCCCGAGCGGACCGGCAGCCGACGTAGGCGGCGAACAGGGCGACACCAACAGCGATCAGAGCAAGGATGCTCTGGCCCGTGGTCGTCGGCTCGACGTGCCGAGCAGCGAGTACGAGCGTGCGCGGTGCCGCGAGCCGACGAGTTCCGCCAGGCCCTTCGATCATGACGAGCTTGGCGCTGCCATGGTCGACGATGCCGGCCACGACGCCGAGGTCCGTTTCGTCGCGACCTCGGACGACGTCGCCGATTGCCAGCTTCATGGATTCCCCTTCGGGAGCGGAGGCAGGAGGCCCGGGGCGGGGTACGAAGACCCGCCCCGGGGTGGCGCCGGGGGCCATTCGTTCGAGACGAGTAGCCATGACCTCCGGCGCCGACCAGGTGGCCGCGCCGGGATCAAAAACACTCGTTCGTTCGTCCAGGCATTCTCTGCAGTTCTCAAGAAACGGACGCTGCCTTCGGTTCCCGTCTCCGGGGGCCCTCCGGGCGCCGCAACTCCTAAGGAGGTCAACTCCTTAACTCCTCTTTAGGAGTTGGGTCCCAACTATGACGTGAGTCTCGCCAACTCGTCAAGTCCTCTTTAGGAGTCGTATGCTGAGCGCGGTCAGGCAACAGATCGGTGAGCACCATGGCGAACGCGTACGAAAAGATCGCGGATGATCTCCGCCAGTCCATCCGCGCAGGTCAGCTCACGCCTGGCGAGCGCCTGCCCTCGGAGACCGCGCTCGCGGAGCGGTATGGGCGCAGCGTCCCGACCATCCGTGACGCGCTCCGGCTCCTTCGGGACGAGGGGCTGATCGAGAAGCAGCAGGGGCGCGGCAACTTCGTCCGCCGGTCCCGTACAGCGGTGCTGCGCACCAACACCCGGCATCAGTGGGAGAAGGACCGCGCTCGCGAGCCGGAGGACCGCCGGGCTTCCACCGGTGCCACGGAGCACGACACCGGCCTTCAGGTGAACGATCTCGTCTTCCACGCCGCCTACCGCGAGATCAAGGCGAGCAAGGACGTCGCGGAGGCCTTCGGGGTGCCGGAAGGTTCCGTCTTGATCGAGCGCTCCTACCGCACGCGATATGCAGCCGAGCGAGCCCCCTTCGCCTTGGTGACCTCGTACCTCGTTCGCGACATGGTCGCGGAGAACCCGGCTCTCCTGGATGCCGACAACGAGCCGTGGCCCGGCGGCACGCAGAACCAGCTGCACACCGTGGGAATCGAGCTGGACCGCATCGAAGAGCGCGTCACCGCCCGCCCGCCGACGCCCGAAGAGGCAGAGGAGCTGGAACTGACGCCCGGCACAGCGGTGATCCTGCTCCGGAAGACCTCGTACGACACCGACAACCGTCCCGTGGAGATCTCCGACATCACGTTGCCCGGCGACCGCACGGAAATGGTCTTTACCACTCCTCTGGAAAGGTGGTGACGCCGTGCGGCGCATCATCATCGTCACTGCTGTCCACGCACCGTCCGCTCATCACCTGAAGGACGCCTTCAAGTCCCTCTGCGAGCAGGAGCTCCCGGAAGGCTGGGAGTGGCACTGGGTGATCCAGGAAGACGGGAAGACCGACGCGGTCGCCCCGCACGTCCCCGACGACAAGCGGGTGACCTTCCGGCAGGGTCGGCCTGGTGGTCCCGGCGTCGCCCGGACCTTGGCCCTCGCTCACGCTGATGGCGAGTACGTCAAGATCCTGGACGCTGACGACCAGCTTCCTCCCGGTGCACTTGCCCGCGACCTGGCCGTCCTCGAAAGCGATCACAGCCTCGGCTGGACCACGTCCCGCGTCCTGGATTTGATGCCGGACGGCTCCACGGTCGGCTTCGACCAGGACCCGGAGGACGGGCCGATCGAGCGGGGCGCAGTGCTTGAGCACTGGCGAGCGAACAGCTTCCGCGCCCAGGTGCACCCGGCGACGCTCTTCGTCCGCCGCGACTTGCTGCTCGCCCTGGGCGGCTGGATGGCGCTTCCGGCCTCGGAGGACACCGGGCTTCTACTCGCCCTGGACGCCGTGAGCCGCGGCTACTTCACGCGCGAGGTGGGTCTCCTCTACCGCAAGTGGGAGGGCCAGGCGACGGGGCAGGCGGCTCACACGGACGCCTCCGAGCGCGACGTGCGAATGGCCGTCGTGGAAGCGCGGGCCCGCGCACTGTCGTACTACCGCTGGCAGTACCCCGCTACGGGTTGATCGGTACCTCGTAGACGATCTCACCGAGGGCGGCGGGCACCACGATGTCCGCCGTCTCGACCGGGCGGCCATCGTCGCTGTAGTACGTCCGCTGGATCCGCGTCACAAGCGACCCGCGCTGAATGCCGAGGAGGTGTGCCTCCTCGGCATTCGCATGTCCTGGCTCCGGCCGCTCCACGGCGCGGGTGACCTTGATGCCGATGTCGGCCATGCGCCGGACCACGCCCTTGCCGGCCAGCGGCCCAGCCTCGGGCAGCATGACCAGGGAGCCGGCCGTGATGCTGTACGGCTCCCAACTCGTCGAGATTTTCACTGGCTTGTCGTCAGCCAAGAACTCGTACGCGCTGCGAACGCAGTACTCCCCTTCGACGATACCGAGGCGTGCGGCAATGTCCGGCGGCGCGGGCACCATGCCGTCCGTACGGCTCTCCCAGGTCGCCCGCTTGCCCGCCTCCGCCACGTCCGCGGCAAACGGTGACCCGTCAGTCCGCTCTCGATGCTGCGAGCGAGTGATACGCACGCGCTCGCGCCGCTGCGCGACGTAAGTCCCTGAGCCAGCGCGGCCTTCCAGCACGCCCTGCTCGATCAGCACCTCCTGCGCGCGGCGAACGACTCCGTCGGTCACGCCGTATTCCTCCGCCAACTGGGCGCGGGAGGGCAGGCGGTCGCCCGGTGCCCACTCCTGACTCTCGATGCGCTCCCGGAGCACATCGGCGAACTGGAGATGAGGTGACTGCTCACGCATATGGAAAATCTAGGCTCCCAGGTCTAGTCTGGGCGCCTAGATTACAGCTGGGCGCCCAGCTCTGGATCTAGGGACTGATGCACGCCCGTGATCGCAGGCGACGGAGGACCGCGTTGTGCACGCCCGAAGCCCGAGTCAAGGCCATCGCTGCACGGCTCTCCGCCGCAGGCTTCACCCCGCGCGTGACTGATCACGACGCCTACACGCACATCGAGACGGAAGTGCCGGACCAGGCCCCTGTCGAGGCGTGGTGGGAGCTCTTATCGGCTCTCGTCGCCGCGGACTGGTGGGGGTCCGTCTCCGGCAGCAGAAGCGGCCGCACCGCTTGGGCCTGTGTCAACAGAAACCCCCGCGACAGCGAGCACTGTCCGGGGGCGCGGCCACCAGCTACGAGGAGCTGATCACAGTGGTTGACTTTATCCGCCGAGCCGCCTCTTGGGCTAGAAGGCAGTTAGCTCCCCCCGCCGGACGCCATCGGCAGCACACGTCGACGAAGCCGCCGACCGAGATCCCGATGGCACCAAAGGCACCGCACACACACCCGCTCTCGGAAACTCGACACTGGGAAGAAGTTGTTCCTTCCCTCGTAAATCAGCCCGTGGTGCGCCCGTTCATGCTCACCGGCGAGGAACGCGCCCGTCTTTGGCACCGGCCCCGTCACCGAGTGCTGCTGATCTGCCCGCACTTCACCGGGGCGTTGGCGCGCGCAGATGCCCCGGTCCGCCCCCACCTGCACATCCCGCCCATCCGTCGAGCACATCACCGGGAGGCGGTGATCAATCGATGAGCATCCACACGCAGTACCAGCGAATCGCAGCCGATCTTCGGAACCGCATCGAATCCGGAGAACTGGAGATGGGCACGCAACTGCCAGCAGAAACCGCGCTAGCCACCCAGTACCGGGTCGGCGCGCCCACCGTGAGGAGGGCGCTCGAATTGCTCCAGGCCGAAGGAATGGTGGACAAATTCCACGGCCGGGGGAATTTCGTCCGCTGGCGGGGCCCGCGGATCGCGTACGTCGGCGACAGGCACACGACATCCGAGCAGGCCTGTGTCGAGGTGACACTGGAAGTGAGCGTCGACACCCGCAAGGTAGAGGCTTCCGCCGCTCTGTCGGAGACCCTGCACACACCAACTGGGGCCCCGCTAACCGAATACGTCTACCTCAGCCGCAAAGAGGATTCGCCTCAGACGCTGGCTCGGGTATATGTCCCGTGCGGTGTGGCGGTCCTCCCCGCCCCCACGGCGGCCGTCTCCCCCTGGGGTGATGACGTTCGAGTGATGCTCTCCCACGCCGGGGTGTACGTAGAGGCCACAACCGAGCGCATCATCGCCCGGGTTCCCACCGCTGAAGAAGCGCAGCTTCTTCAGATCCCGCTCAACGCACCCGTGGTCGCCATGGAGCGCACTTCCTTCGACGCATACGGCCGTGTCGTGGAGGGCGCCTTCCTGGTCCTTCCTGGCGACAGCACCGAAGCCATCTACACCCACACGGCCGACACTCCCCTCCAGCGGCTTCCTTGGGACAAGCCTGACGGGACTCCGAGCTTCTTGGGGACGCTCGACCCCGGCTCCGTGGCGAAGTTCGCCGACGAAATGGAGAAATCACAGATGCAGATCGGCGCATCTGTGCTGAGGGGCTGCGAGGCTGTGCTCGACGACACGAAGGCCGACGTCTCCGAGCTCCGGTACGCGCTCAAGCAAGCGCTCGGATCGCTGCACGAGGTCCTGCGCGTCGCCGACTGCCGAGGGTCTCGATTGCCCACAAGGGCTCGCGCCACGTGGCCGAGGGAAGCGGATCAGGGGCGACCAGCTCAGCCCCTCGAATGACTGCTCCAAGGAAGGCCCGGAAGACGGAGGAGGGATTAGAAGGGTACTGCGGGCGCTGCACCGGATTCGGAACAGTGTGGTGCCCGGACTGCTGCGGCTTCGCCGGCTGCGAGACCTGCCGCTGGACCTGCCGGGTCAAGTGCCCGGTGTGCGCCCGCGGTCCCCAGCGGATTATCCGTTGGTGAAGCATCCCTGAACATGCCTCTGCCCGGCTCTGGTGATCAGAGCCGGGCAGAGGCGTGTTCAGGGCAGTACCTCGGCATCGACCCGGGAGAAGACCAAGTCGCTCTCCGCCACGACGGGGCCGCGCCAGCGAACGGGGACCGCAGGGCGGCCGTATTGTGCCGCCGGGTAGCTCTCAGGCGCGTAGTCATTGGCGAGTCGGTACATATGGAAGCCGCTTTGCTGCATAGTGTTCAGCAGCTCTTCGACGGAGTCACCCAGCTTCGCCATGCGGTCCGGCGTCACTTCGACAGTGATCTCCGCGTCGGGCCGGAGCTTGTCGAGCAAGGGGGCCAGGCCCCGAACGACACCGCCCTCCGCGCCTTCTACGTCAATCTTGATCACTCTGGCGGTGGCGATCTCCGCAGGGTCGAGAATCTCCGTTAGCGGGCGGGCTTCAACGTCGAAGACAGAGACGGCTGGGCCGTCGTACGGGACGATGCTGCTCGCCCCAAGATTGCGGTTGCTGGCGAGGACAAGCTCCAGCCGCTCCCGCTTGTCGGACACGGCGACGTTAACCGCGCGGACATTGTCACGGCCGTTGAGTTGAACGTGTCGCCGAAGGATCTGGTGGAACATCGGTGACGCCTCGATCGCCACTACCCGGCCTTCACCGCCGACGAGGCCGGCGGCGAGCAGGCTGAAGTACCCGATGTTCGCCCCGACGTCGACGAACGTGTCCCCAGGCCGCAGTCTGCGTTGCAGCCAGGCCGTCATGTGCGGCTCCCACACCCCGAACAGGTAGATGTACCGCTGGATCAGATCCCGAGTGTCGAGGACGAAACGGTCCCCTGCTCGGGAGCAGACGACACGACGACGAGGGCGATCGCGCAATCGGGCATTCAGTCCCGCAGCCAGCGGTTCCTTACCGAACGGGCCGGGTGCGTAACGCACGTACCAGTGGCCAAGAGAGGCCAGAGCCTCTCCGACATGGCTATCCAACCGATCGCCCCTCCCCGGGTCCTATTCGAACCCTACGTCGAGGGCGCGGCCGCGCACAGGGTGCCTCTCAAACGCGTCAGCCCGCGGTCACGGACTTTCGGTGCTCGTCAAAGGACAGGTCGAGCATCCGGATCGCGTTCCCGCGAAGGATCTTGTACGCCGCTTCTTCGGGCAGACCGGCGACGTGTTCGGCAGCCACGTCCTTCGTGTGCGGCCAAGTCGAGTCGACATGCGGGTAGTCGGTCTCGAAGGTGGCGTTGTCGACCCCCACGGTATCGATCGATGCGATGCCGTGCTTGTCGCGGAAGAAGCAGCAGAAGACCTGCCGGTAGTAGTACGTCGACGGGGGCTCCGGGATCAGCTCCTTGACACCGCCCCATGCGCGATGCTCCCGCCACACGTCGTCGGCGCGCTCCAGGGCGTACGGGATCCATCCCATCTGGCCCTCGCTGTAGGCGAGTTTGAGGCGGGGGAACTTCACCAGGACGCCGGAGAAGAGGAAGTCCATCATCGATGCCATCGCGTTATTGAAGCTCAGCGACGCCTGAACGGCGGGAGGGGCGTCGGGCGAAGCGGCCGGCATCTGCGACGAGGACCCGATGTGCATGTTCACCACCGTGCCAGTCTCCTCGCAGGCCGCGAAGAATGGATCCCAGTGGCCGCAGTGGATCGACGGCAGCCCGAGGTACGTCGGGATCTCGCTGAAGGTCACCGCCCGCACCCCGCGGGCTGCGTTCCGGTTGATCTCAGCGACCGCGAGCTCCACATCCCACAGCGGGATCAGGCACAGGGGAATCAGACGGCCGCCGCTGTCCCCGCACCACTCCTCGACCATCCAGTCGTTGTAGGCCCGCACGCAGGCGAGCGCGACCTCCTTGTCCTGCGCCTCGGCGAAGGTCTGCCCGCAGAACCGCGGGAAGGTCGGGAAGCAGAGGGACGCCTCCACGTGGTTGAGGTCCATGTCCTCCAGCCGGGCCTTTGGGTCCCAGCAGCCGCGCCGCATCTGCTCACGGGTGATGCCGTCGAGGGTCATCTCGTCACGGGAGAACCCGACGGCGGCGATGACGCGCTTGTACGGGAAGATCTTCCCGTCGTACTCCCACCAGTCGGTGATCTCGCCGTCCGGATCCGTGGTGAAGAGGTACTTACCGCCGACGTACCGCAGCTCGCCGATGCCGGCGGTGAGCGGCTTCGGCCCCCTGTCGCGGTACTTGCTCGGGAGCCACGTCTCGAAGAGGTGAGCTGGCTCAATCACGTGATCATCGACGCTGATGATCCGAGGCAAGGCCCGGCAGCCGCCATCACCGGTAGCCAAAGGATCCCCCTCGCGGTCGCCGCGGACAACACCAACCTGACAGTGCATCAGTTTTGACGTTAGGGCGCCGCCCGCGCCGCGGCAAGAGAGCCTTCAGCTCGAACCAGACTTCGGAATCCTGTCCGTAGCGATCCCCCAGGCACGAACAGTCGCATTCGGAACCAACTGCAGCGGTGCGTCAAGAAGCTGCGGCATCGGTTTCGGGTGAACCGTGAGGCCGGACGGCAGAGTTGCCGCTTCCGAGGGAAGAGCCTGGCGGAGTGTGCACGATCAGCGGACACGCTCGACAGGCCGAAGGACCTGTCTGTCTCCACCACTGGCATGACGAGCGAACAGCGCATGGAAATAGACCAGTTGTCGCATCGCGGGCCTCACCGATGCGAGCGACAAGGTCCGCGACTCTGCACCGGGTGCCGCTCCAATGCTGACATGCTGAGCCCACGCAGGAACCCGCGAAACGAAACCTGGACTCTGCCGCACGGCGGCCCCCAGCTGCCGCTCTGGCAACGAATTCCTCATCGATCTCGAGAGGCGTGCGGAGCGCCGCCACGGTACCGTCCGGCTTCACGATGCCCAAAAGTCGATTTCCAGTGGTGCATGTACTACTGGGGCAAGTGGACTTTTCGTCGGGCTGGTTCACTCAAGTTCCTCCGGAGCCAGAACCACACCCCATCGAATTGGCGGGATCAACGATGGAACGCCGACTGCGTCTGGATCAGAGGTCAATCCACTTTCCAGCTCGGCCGACTCGACAGGAACCTGGACTTCATGCAGAGGCGGCGTGAGATCGAGTTCTGCCACGCGCGCCAGAACAGCTTGGCGTACCGTGTCCGAGATGCTTCTCATGACATCGTCCGGCAACCCGCCTGTTACGTTTACCGTCACTAGCCCATCGACACTTGATGCCACGGCTGAACAACCTTTCATGGGGAGGGTTTCCCAAGGCCTTGTCTCCCTGGGCGTGGTCTGACTCTGTGGGAATACTTTCTATTCCGGATGTGCGTCCGCGCCTGCGTCCGCGCCTGCGTCCGGTGCTTCTTCCGGTCCTGGCCCATAAGGGCCCGAATCAGACTGGCAAGATCCGGCGATCACCACAGCCGCGATCACTACCGCCGCCCCAGCGATATACCACCAAAACCCTCCCTCGCTGGCTTGAAATTCCTCCTCAGTGAGACCGACGTTGCGCGCGATTCGCACCGCAGCATTGCGATCACCTCTGACTGTCGCATTGTGCAGGTCGGCCATGGCGCCGGGGTAGCGGGCAAAGATGTCGTGGAGAACGCGGAGGTCGTTTCGCGCCCTATGGATGTGCTGCAGGTCGAACACGCCCGGCAGCTCGAACTGGAATGACTGATCTTGAATGATCTCGTGGCCGCCGCTCTTGGTAGCGAGCCCCGCGATTCCGAGATGCACACGGACTCCGTTACGGCCTGCGGCATTACGGTTTCGGGCTGTCAGCGAAGTTTCATACGAGCTAGGCATCGTCCGGCTCCATTCTTGGGTCCTGTGCATCCAGCTCAGCACCTGCACGCCCGCGGCGCAGTCCGGGGTGGGCATTCGAGTGACCTAGATGGTGTCCCTCCGAGTGGTGTAGCAGTGATCTCCGTATAGCCCCTGGCCATGAGGCGTCCATCGCGCAACTCTCCGAGCAGAGAGACTCATTGAGATACGTGGCGCGGTGACCTTGTCCCAGCATGACCTACTCCAGCTTTTGGAGTCACTGCGCATGGCGGACGGAGTCGAGTTGATCAGGACTCTCGCCCAGCAGATCCTGCAGGAACTCATCGAGGCCGAGACCACCGCCCGGATCGGTGCCGCGAGAAGCTGCCCACGACGCAGGCCGGGGACCTGACCCCGGGCTCCGCGACTACGCGTCCATCAATGATGCGAACCTCAAAGTGGTTCGCCATCCCACCACAGTGGCATGCAGGATGACAGGCAGGAAGCTCACTGCCGCACAGGGAAGTTGAGCCCGATCAGCGCGGAACCCTACGCCACTTCGCGAGACGGGACCATGAGTGTCTAACTGCGTGACAACCGCAGCACACAACGGCGTACGAGCACGGACGTCCGCGGATATCCGCTGCAGGTCAACAGCACATGAACCAGAGCCCGAGCGGTTAATCGAGTTGCTTCGGGACGAAGAGGTCGTGGGTTCAAATCCCGCCACCCCGACAGCTGAAACACCAGGTCAGGGGCCTGATCCACACAGTGGATCAGGCCCCTGAGTGGTTTCCGGAGGCTCCTCGGGAGAAATCTGGGGAGAAGATCTTGAGATCCCTCCCCAGACAGCACCCCTCCACCCTTCCAGGACGCCCAGCAACGCACCTCGCACCGGCCCCGGACAGCAGCACCCCTCAGAGGTTCGTGGATGGGGACGTCCCGCACCGCCGAGGGGCCACCACCCAATGGCTACTAAGCCACGCAATATCGGACATCAGATAGAAGGGCTGCATGAGTACTCGGCCTCCCCTGGTGGGAGCGGTTGCCGCAACTCGCTCTCTTGCCTCACTCGCACTGCTGGCGGGATCGATCAGTTCACTGCCCGCCCTGTTTGGCAGCGCAGAGAGATTCGGCAGTTCCGGCATCGCCATACTGGCGGCGCTGATCTTCGGTCTGCCCTTCGCGTGGTTCGCCGGGCCCCGCCGTGCGTGGTACCGGACACGGCTCGACGAAGCCGTACCGATGCCTTACGGGTCACCGGTGATAGCGCGTGGGAAGACCTTCGAGCGTGCCTTCCGGCACCTGACTCCTCCCGTGGTGATCGCTCTCACTCTGGGCTTGTTCATCGCCTACAACACAGGCATACCAGCCGGTCTTGCAGTGGCAGGGGTGGGCGGCGGAATGCTCCATCAGGCGCGCTGGCTCGCACGCGAGGAACGGAAGTTGGGCACCTGGATCCTGTCTCCGCTCGTGCCTTTCCGGGTCGCGGCTGATGATCCCGCGCTCTCCATCTACCGGAGAATGCCCTTCTACACCTTCCCCGTGCAGCCGGCTTCCGACTCGGGCTCTTAACGAAAGAGGGGCCTGATCCTCCAAGGACCGGGCCTCTCTTACTTGCCTGGACAACCGCTGCTGCTACGTCCGAAGCAGCCGGTCGAGGACGGCGACCGGAGACCGCGGGCACATCGCCCGCCGAGCCTCCAAGGACGCCTCCCACAGTTCTGTCAGCCCGGCGAGCAACCGCTTACGCATGCCCCTGGTCACGTGGGAGTACCTTGCCGACACCGAGCCGTCGAGGTGCCCCATGCGCTCGTCCATGAGCTTCGGCGGGGTTCTGAGCTCTTCCATGATCGTGCTGTGCGCGTGACGGAGGCCGTGGCGGGTGAGCCCCTTCGCAATCGGCACACAGCACGCCTCAGCCCGTTGGGAGGCGCTCCGGCCCCGCGCCAGCACGCTCGGCCAAGGCTCAGCCAACAGCAGGACCGCATGGGCCTCCTGCGGAGCCTTCTTCGGGTACCCACGTGGCAAAACCGGAGCGGCGCCAATGTGCGGCCGTCTCCCGTCGCAGGGACGGCACGGGTACTCACAGCGCCAATCGGACAGCAGCAGTGTTGCAGCGCAACAGCGTGGCAACGGTTGCGGCCAGATCTCCTCTGATCAGCGAGAACGGGCGTATTGGGAGGCAGGGAGCGGCAGCAACAGGGGACATCGTTGCGCTTCTTCCCTGATCACGAGGCGCAACGGCGCTGCGGCCCACCATCCTGTGTGTCACCTTCCTGCGATCCGCTGGACAGGCGACAAGTCCCGTCGTTCTGCGACGGGTTGGATGGATGGAGACCTCGGTGGACCGGCCGCTGCTGTCACTGAGAACGACCTTGGTGTTCCTGCTCGCCCTGCTCGTCGGCGCGACGGCGGGCATCTTGACCGCGTTCGCGGGCGAGGGAATGCCACGCAGTGTCCTCGCCGGCCTCGCCGCCGCGGGGTTGGCGGTGTCGTTCTTCGACCGCCTCATCGCTGCCGAGCCCGACGGGAGCCAGGACCGCAGGGGCTCGGGTGTCAGCGCCGGGGAGGGAGAAGGCCATGGGTGAACTTCGACCGCTGGGGGACGACCTTCCAGAAACGTCCCGGGCTCTCGCCCAAGCGTTGCGGAAGCTGTTCGAGGGGATGGGGGTGTCCGTGCGGCGGTACGCGGTTTCGCGTGAGCGTGATCCCGGGACGTTCTCGCGCTATCTGAACGGAACCCGCTTACCCCCGTGGAAAGTGATCACGGACCTGTTCGCGGATCTCGCCGCGCATCGCGGTACCGCCGTCACCGCCGAGGCCATCGAGTTCGTACGTGGGCTGTACGGGTCGGCGGTCGACGCAAGTTCCTCTCCCAAGCACGCGGTGGAGATCCTGGAGCAGCAGCTGGCCGACGCCGACCGGGTCTCCCGGCGTTCCAGTGTCCGCGGCGACGTGCTGGGCGACGCGCTGCTGGACCGCACGCACCGTATCGCCGACCTGGAAGTGCGCCTCAACCAGCTGGAGGCCGACTGGAGCGCCGAGCGGGAGCGGGCGGACAAGCTCGCAGCGGCCCACCCTGACGTCTCCGACCTCCTGGAGGAACGCAACGCCCTGGCGGCCGAAGTGTCACGGCTGGGGACGGAACTCCACCAGGCGCGAGAACAGCGCGCCGCCGCAGAGGCACGCTGTCATCTGCTCGAACGACAGCTGGATGCCGTCGAGCAGCCCGCGACCGCCCTGCCAGCCGTCGCCTCCGAACCCCAGGACATGCCCAAGATCTTGATCGTCGACGACCAGGCGGACAACCTGCTCGCGATGAGGGCCGTACTGGAGACACTCGACCAGGGCCTCGTCACCGTCTCCTCCGGGCGGGAGGCCCTCAAGGCGCTGCTCGATCATGACGACTTCGCGGTCATCATCATGGACGTGCAGATGCCGGAGATGGACGGGTACGAAACGTGCGCGCACATCAAGCGCCGACCCCGGACCCGCGACGTGCCCATCATCTTCCTGACAGCGATGGGCGTGGACCCGGAACACTCCGCCCGCGGGTACGCAGCCGGCGCGGTCGACTACATCAGCAAGCCGTTCGACCCCTGGGCTCTGCGCGCCAAAGTCGCCGTGTTCACCTCCATCTACCTTGAACGCCACGCCGGCCGGTGAGCGCCACGGAGGAAGGCACCGAAAAGCACCCGCTACGGTCCGGCGCACACTCGACTTGGGGGCGTGCCCCAGTCGACCGCCCTCGGCCGCACTGTCAGGGCGTCGTTGGCCGAGGACGACAATCGGCCGCCGGAGTACGTGGTGGCACTGAACCCATAATTCGCTTGAGCAGTTCCCGGGCCTCGTCCGGAGAGCATGCTTCACGAGGTAGGTCGGCCCCCGGTTCTGCATCGACCGGCCCGAGAACCAGATTGTCCCGGTCCTCGTAGTGTTCACCGAGCACGATCGTCGCGGTTACGCCTTGGTGACCGCTTCGGTGAAACAGCCCCGAAGGCAACTGATAGATCTGCCCGGCGTGAACCTGTTGCAGGACTTCCGGAGCACACGTGACGAGTCGTCCCGTTGCCCGGATCTCATCAACCCCGCCAGCACTCGTCGCCCCGTACACGCGATGCTCTGGCTCATCGATCTCATCGTGAACACTCATGAGCTGGTTGAATACGGTGCCGCACACTACATAGCTCCACAGGTCCCAGCTGTGGGCATGGACGACGGGGGACATCTCTTCTTCGGCTTCCGGCCATATATGTAGGCACAGGCCGCTTCGGCCGTTTCTGTACAGTGGCAGGCAGACGAAGTCGAGGGGATGCCGGACAGCGGAAGCGGGAAGCCGCTCCGGGACGATGGCGAGGAGCGCGTCCTGAACCCAAACCCCAACTTCCTCTGCGTTGCCATTTCGCAGAGCCCGGATGACACCACCCTCATCCGTACGGATTTTCGGCATTGACTGCCTGCCCGATAATGAGCGCGATGTCATCGTCGTTGATGTAATCAGGAAGTTCCAGCCCCAGCCGGGAAAAGAGATCTCGAATTTCGGGCAGTGTGGGCGGCTCGCTCAGGCGGGGTGCTTTCCGTAGCTGAAGTTCGCGGGCCTGATTGAAGTGCTCCAGCAGCTCATTGCGCCAGTAGTCGTAGTAGAAACGCCCCTCCCTGATCATCATGGCAGGGAAGCGCGGCCCGCGCTCGGTGATGATCAGGCGGTTCTGTGTCATATCCCAGCGGAAAAGGGTCATGGTCGAAGCAAGTGATACCGCAATCTCAAGCGGCGGGTACTGCTGCTTCCACCAGCACGCCGCAACAATGGTGGCAAAGAGCTCCACCTGAGTCCCCTTGGCAGTCCAGGTCTGCTCATCCTCATTGGGGTCGTCTACGCCGTGCCGAAAAAAATTGGCATACCGCTCGCACAATGCCTGATTTTCAGGATCGAGGATCTCAAGGCGAACAGTCAAGGGCCGGTGATTTCGCCGGGCTCGCCGTACACATTCAGGGAGGACCACGGCCCTCACAAATGTGGCAGTACCCCCTCGGAAGATCCACTCCTTGGCTTCAACCCTTGCCTCCGCCAAGGAATCGGTGATTTCGTTCCCGCGCAGAACCTTGATGGTGGACTCTTCATCCAGAGTCGCCCTGCGCTCGGCGAGCATCTGTTCAATCGTGGCAATGCGATCGACGTGGCCGGGCAGCCTTTCCAACGATTGGTGCGCCGCAATCAGGCTTGTTCGCGCATCCGGCTCAGCGTCCGCATGCCAGCGATCCCGTAGCACCGAAAGGGACAATGCGGCGAGCGTGACAAGGATGGCACTGTTCACGACCGCAGTTGACGCGAAGTCAGAAAGGCCGAGCACGCCGACAACGACTGCCGTGACCAGTGCGATGAGCGCCTCGGCATTGGCACCCAGCCAACGCACAACAGCCAACGCTCGCATGGACAGCGCCCCCTCCCCATCCACAGCGCGCTGAGTCACTTGTCGTGGTGCTGGGTTACCTGCTGCACTGCGGTAAGCATCGCCTAGGCAGCGAACGTCGTGCAACCACTTCAACCGCAGCAGGGCGCTCGTCGCACCAAATGCCTTGCGGAACCGGCCGAGGCAGGCGACGGCGGCAGGACTCCGGCCCCGGCGCCGCCGGCGGAGTGAGCGTGGAGTGGATCAAGGCAGCGGACTCGCACGCAGCGCCAGCCCGGGAACCTACGTTCCACCATCGGTACGATCAACGCCATGCCACAGGTGGCCCGAGATGATTTCACCCCGTTCGACGAGAGCGGTGTTCCTTTTAGTGCGATTCAGGTAGAATCCACCGTTTCACGGGCAACGGGCAACGGGCAACGGGCAACGGGCAACGGGCAACGGGCAACGGGCAACGGGCAACGGGCAACGGGCAACGGGCAACGGGCAACCGAGCTGGCCGTGTTGCTTGCCGTTCGTTCGGCGGGGGCTCTGTATCGGCTTCTCGATGTGCTGCCCGTCTTCGAGGGTGATGAGCGCATCGTCGTCCGGTTCACGCTGGTGCCGGGATCGGCGTTCGACGTGGACGCCCTCGCGGCCCTGGAGCGGTCCGATGCCCGTACCGTCGCCTGGGAAGAGGCTCGCGGCCGCAAGTACGACCTGATTCTCACCGCGAGCCCGAAGGGCGCGCCGCGGGTCCTGTCCGGGCCTCGGGTGGTGCTGCCGCACGGCGCCGGTTTCAACAAGACCGTCCGGAGCGAGGGTTCGCCGGATCTGCCGTCAGGTCTCGACCCCCACTACCTGCTCGCCGGTGGTGAGCCCTGGGCCGACCTCCACGCCTTGGCGCACGGCGAGCAACTCACCCGCCTCGCCGAGTACTGCCCTCCGGCCGCGGCCCGCGCGACCGTGGTGGGCGATCCGACCCTGGACCGGCTGCTCGGCTCGGCCGCCCATCGGGAGGGCTACCGCTCCGCCCTGGGCACGGGCGAGCGCCGGCTCGTCGTGCTCACCTCCACCTGGGGGCCGGAATCCCTGCTCTCCCGGCGGCCGGAGCTGCCCGGGGAGCTCATCGGGCGGCTCCCCCACGACGCGTACCAGTTCGCCCTGGTGCTCCATCCCAACGAGTACAGCCGGACCGGCTCGTTCGACCTCTCCCGGCAGCTCGCCCCCGCCCTGACGGCGGGCCTGGTCCTGGCCCGGCCTCACGAGGAGTGGGCCACCTTGCTGGTCGCGGCGGACGCCGTGGTCACCGACCACGGCTCGACCGCCCTCTACGCGGCCGCTCTGGGCCGCCCCGTCATCGGGGCGTACGACGGCGGGCGCGAGCTGATACCCGGCAGCCCCATGGCGGAGATGCTGACGCGGGCGCCCCGGCTCTCCGGGGCCGCCGGCCTGGTGGATGCGCTCCGCGCGGCCGAAGGCCACGACACCCGTGGCTTCGCGGACGCCGCCTTCGCCCGGCAGGGCCAGGCCCTGTCGCGGCTCCGCCGCGAGCTCTACGGACTACTGGGGCTGTCTCCGCGGGACGTCCCGGTGGTACCGCACCCGCTCCCCCGCCCGGCCGCGCCGCCTCGACAGCCCGCGGCGTTCGCGGTACGGGCCGAGGTGTCCGGGCACCGGATCGGCGTCACGCGGTTCCCCCCGTTCACCTCCGAAGCGGCGCATCATCTGGCGGCCGAACACCCGCAGGCCGACCAGCGCCAACTGCAGAGCGCGACGGTCCTGTGGTGCCGGGCCCGGCCCGCCTCGACCGCACCGCACACCAGCGCCTGGACGGCGGGCGGCTGGACGGCCCGGATGCTGGACGAGGCCCCGGGGTGCCGGACCGCGGCCGCGATCCTCACCCCCGAGCGGTGCGTGATCCGGCACCACTCTGCGGGACCGCTCAGCGTGCGCATCGAGCCGTGCAAGACCGCAGGACGCGTCCTGCGCCCCGATCCGGCGGCCGTGGTCTCGGCGGTCCACGCCTGGCTGGGCGCCACTGCTCGGTGGACGCCGCCGGTGTCGCTCGTCTGCGATGTCGGCCCGCTCACGGTCCGGGTCGACCTGGCCCCGGCCGACGAGGCGGACCTCGGCCACGAGCTCTGACCGCCACGAGCTCCGGCCGCTGAGAACTCCGGCCGTTACGGAATCTGGCCACTACGCGCTCCGGCCGTTACGCGCTCCGGCCGTTACGCGCTCCGGCCGTTACGCGCTCCGGCCGTTACGCGCTCCGGCCGCCGCCGGGCACGGCGCCCGAGCGTGCGGCCAGCAGCCGCGCCGTCGTCCGGTGCTCCTCCGCCTCGGCGGGCTCACCCCGATCGTCCGCGAGGGCGGCCAGTTCCTCCAGGACGCGCACCTCGTCGGAGGCGGAGCCCCGCTCGCGGGCGTTCTCCAGTGCCGCGCGCACCAGACCGTCCGCTTCCGCCGCCCGTCCGGCACGCCGCAGTGCGCGGCCGAGTTCGAATCCGGTCCGGGCCGTCATACGCTCCCGGTCCTGCTCGCGCGCCATGCTGTGCGCCTCGCTCAGCAGGACGACCGCCCGGTCGAACTCCCCCTGGCCCAGGGCGGTACGGCCCAACAGGTGCGTCTGAAGCAGCACTCCGTACGCGTTTCCGATCTCCGTGTGGACCCGGCGGGCGGCCTCGAAGTCCGCGACGGCGCCCGTCCAGTCTTTCGTGGCGAGCTTCAGCAAGCCGCTGAACTCCACTACCGATGCCCTCAGTTTGCGTTCCTGTGCGGAGTCGCCCAGGGATTCGGAAGCGTTCAGCGCGCGCCGCAGGTGTTCCGCGGCCTCGTCGTACCGCTCCTGTTCCCACAGCGGCCTGGCCAGCTGGCACCGCATCCGGACCATCGCAGTCAGGTGCTCCTGGCGGTCCGCGGCTGCCACGCCGGTGCGGAAGGCATCCACGGCGTCCGCGTAGTGCGGGTGGTCGAGGAAATGGGTCCACAGCGGCTCGCACAGGGCCCACGCGTCCTCGTGCAGCCCGGCCTCGGCGGCCAGCCGGACACAGCCGTACAGGGCGAGCCGCTCCGACTCGAGCCATCTCAGGGCCTCCGCCTTGCTGGTGAACTCGACGTCGGGGACGTCCCGGGACGACGGTTCGGGCAGCTCCGCGAAGGTCATGCGGGGGCCGGCCGCCAGCAGGTCCGCCCGGGCGGACTGACGCCGGTACCAGCGGATCAGCGCGCGCCGCGCCTCGGCCCGGTCCGCTCCTTCGGGGTCGGCCCGGCGCGCGCGCCGGTCGGCGTGTCCGCGCAGCAGGTCGTGCATCCGGTGTCCCTCGGTCCGGCTCTCCAGCAGGCCGGCCGTCTCCAGCTCCTCCAGCGCGTCCCCGGCCTGCTGGAGTCCACAGCCGAGGAGCGCCGCCGCGGCGGGAACCGTGACGGTGGGAGCGGGGTACTGCGACAGCAGGCAGTAGAGCCGCGCGGTCTCCGGCGGCAGTGCCGAGTACGCCGCGTCCCACACCGCCTCGACCATGGGGATGCCTTTCTCGTGCAGCTCCGCGGTCAGCTCGGCCACCAGCCGGGACAGGCTGCGCCGGGGGTACTTGCGGACCCACTGCCCGGCCACCCGGAGCGCCGCCGGGAGACCGCCGCAGCCGTGGGCGAGCGCGGCCACGGCGTCCGGTTCCGCCGAGAGCCGCGGGTCGTTCACGATGTGCCCGAGCAGCCGCACCGCCTCGTCCACCGCCAGCGGGTTCACGGGCACCTCGACCGCCACCACGCCGTCGAGGTCGTGGAGCCGCCCCTGGCTGGTCACGATGGCCAGGCTCCCGGCGGATGCCGGAAGCAGCGGTACGGCCTCTCCGCCGTACCGGGCGTTGTCGACGACCACGATCAGCCGTTTGTCCCGGGTGCGCGTCCAGTACTGCTTCGAACGGCCGGCGAAGGACCGCTCCAGCCAGTCAGGGGTGACGCCCAGGCCGGTCAGCAGTTCCGCGACCGCGTCCGCCATCTCCACCACCCCGTCGCGGCGCAGGTCGTCGAGATCGACGTACAGGACGCCGTCGGGATACCTCTCGCTGAGCCGACGGGCCACGTGGAACCCCAGGGCGGTCTTGCCGATCCCGCCGATCCCGGTCAACGCGGCGACCAGCGGCCCGGCGTAGCCTGCGTGGCTCTCTGCTGCGCGCGCGATGAGCTCCTGCTCGGACTGCCGGTTCGCGAAGTACGCGAGTGCGGGCGGCAGCTGGAAGGGCACTGGCTGCCGGTCCGGAGGAACGGTCCCGTACAGGTGCTGGTGCAGCTCTCCGATACGTCCGGCCTGGACGACCACTTCCGCCCGTCCGTCCAGACTGTTGTGCGTCTCCTCAGCCATGTCCCAACACTAAGTTCTCACAGGGGGGATGACGGAACGACAGCATGAGCCGGAATCCCTGTGCCGGGCAGTCGCACGCTTTTATGCTGTGCCCACAGCAGACTAGTCAGGGAGCGCACCCATGGACCCGATCACGGCGGCCGCCCTCGCAGCACTCGCCGGAAGCGTCGGCGGGGAAGCCGGCCGACAGGCGTGGCAGGGACTCTCCGAACTCGTCCGGCGCCCCTTCCGGCGCGGGGAGAGCCAGGAAGCGACCGAGGCCCCTGGGGTGACCTCGGGCCGGCTGGAGCTCGCCTCCCTGGAAGACGCCCCGGACGATCCGGTACGAGCACAGGCACTGGCCACGGCATTGGGCGTACGGGCAGCGCTGGACGCCGAGTTCCGGGTCCTGCTCGACGAATGGTGGCAGCGGGCACAGGCGATCGGTACGGACGGCGGGGTGCACAACCACATCAGTGGTGGTACGCAGCGCGAGGTCTTCCAGGGGAGGGACTTCTCCAACATCACGCTCAACGTCCACCGGACCGCGCCGCCCACCGACTGACGCGACAGGAGCTCTGCAGAAGCCCGGCAGGAGAGGGTGCGGACGGCCGTTCCCCGCAGCGCGCCGGAGCCTTCGTGCAGCCGTGCAGTCGTGCGAGGCCCCGGCGTGGTGCGCGTCGCCCCCGCCGCGCGGGGGGCTAGACATGGGGCATGGCCTCCACCTCGGGCCGCTCCTCGGGTGAGCGGCGACAGCGACCTCCAGGCGCGCGGGAGACGTCCGCGCGACGGCGTCCGGGGCTGGTGGCGGGCCTCCGCAGCGTCTCCGGGCAGATGTTCGCGCTGCAGGTGCTGATCGTGCTGCTGCTCGTCGTGGCCGCCGTGACCACGCTGGTGCTCAAGGCGCGGGCCGACAGGCTCGCCGTGGCGCGCGCTCGTTCGCAGGCCGCCGCCGTGGCGTTCGCGCACGGGCCCGGTCTGCCGGCCGCACTGCGCGGGCCCGACCCTTCCTCGGTGCTCCAGCCGCTGGCGGAGGGCGCCCGCACCGCGAGCCGGGTCGACTTCATCACCGTGATGAACCCGGACGGCGTCCGCTACACGAGCCCCGCGCCGGAGGCCATCGGGCGGAAGTTCATCGGCACCATCGAGCCCTCGCTGAGCGGCCACACCACCATCGAGACCGTCAGCAGCCCCATCGGCGAGGAAGTGCAGGCCGTCGTCCCCGTCACGGACCGCGGCAGGGTCGTGGGCATGGTGGCGTCCGGGGTCAAGATCAGCAGGGTGAGCGGCGACATCGCCAAGCAGCTGCCGCTGCTCGTCGGCGCCGGAGCCGCCGCGCTCGTCCTGGCCACGGCCGGCACGGCCCTGGTGAGCAGGCGGCTGCGGCGGCAGACCCACGGCCTCGAACCGGCCGAGATGACGCGGATGTACGAGCACCACGACGCGGTGCTGCACGCGGTGCGCGAGGGCGTGGTCATCGTCGGCGACGGCAGGGTCGTGCTCGCCAACGACGAGGCGCGCAGGCTCCTCGACCTGCCGCCGGACGTGGAGGGCCGCGCTGTCGGCGACCTCGGTCTGGAACCCCGGACGACGGACCTGCTGACCTCCGGGGAGGTCCTCAACGACGAGATGCTGCCCGTCGGGGAACGCCTGCTGGCGGTGAACATCCGGCCGACCGGATCCCGCGGCGGCCCCGCCGGCAGTGTCGCCACCCTGCGGGACTTCACCGAGCTCCGCGCGCTCGCCGGAACGGCGGAGGCCGCCCAGAGCAGGCTGCGGCTGTTGTACGAGGCGAGCGTGGCCATCGGTACGACCCTGGACGTCACACGGACCGCCGAGGAGCTCACCGAGGTGGCCGCCCGCCAGTTCGCCGAGTACGTCACCGTCGATCTCGCGGAACCCGTCCTGCGCGGCGACGAGCCGCCTCCCGGCGCGTACTCCGAGACGCCGGAGCTGACCCGCGTCGCGATCAGCGGCACCTACGCCCACCCACTGTTCCTGGTGGGCGAGGCGTTCGCCTATCCCCCGGCCGCGCCGATGGCCCGGGGCTTCGTCAACGGGCGGTCCGTGCTCGTCCCCGATCTGGTGAACGCCACCGAATGGCGGGCGGGCGATCCCGACCGCACCCGGGTGGTCATGGACCGCGGTCTCCGCTCGCTCGTCACCGTGCCGCTCCAGGCGCGCGGCGTCCTCATGGGGGTCGTCAACTTCTGGCGGACGCAGGGGAGCGAGCCCTTCGACGAGGACGATCTGGACCTGGCCGAGGAGCTCTCGGCGCGGGCCGCCGTCAGCATCGACAACGCCCGCCGCTACACCCGTGAACACGCCCTCGCCGTCACGCTCCAGCGCAGCCTGCTCCCCCGCGCCCTGCCCGAACAGAACGCCCTGGACGTCGCCTACCGCTATCTGCCCGCCCAGACCGGCGTGGGCGGCGACTGGTTCGACGTCATCCCCCTGCCGGGCGCCCGCGTCGCGCTGGTCGTCGGCGACGTCGTCGGCCAGGGGCTGCACGCCGCCGCCACCATGGGCCGCCTGCGCACGGCCGTGCACAACCTCTCGACCCTCGACCTGCCCCCGGACGAACTCCTCGGCCACCTCGACGATCTCGTCACCCGCATCGACCACGACGTGGCCACCGCGGAGGACGAGCCCGGCGCCGCGGGCGCCAGTTGCCTCTACGCGATCTACGACCCCGCCACCGGCACCTGCGCCCTCGCGCGGGCCGGGCACCCGCTCCCCGCGCTCGTCCGCCCGGACGGCACCGTCGAGTTCCCCGAGCTGCCCACGGGGCCGCCGCTCGGTGTGGGCGGTATGCCCTTCGAGGCGCTGGAACTGGACGTGCCCGAGGGCAGCAGCCTCGTCCTCTACACCGACGGCCTCGTCGAGGACCACGAGCGCGACGTCGACTCCGGCCTGGAGACCCTCCGCACGACGCTGGCGGCGCCGTCCCGCGCGCCCGAGGAGACCTGCGAGGCCGTGCTCGAAGCCCTGCTGCCCGACCGCCAGAGCGACGACATCGTCCTCCTCGTCGCCCGCACGCGCCGCATGGCGGCCGACCGGATCGCCGAATGGGAGGTGCCCAACGACCCCTCGGCGGTGGCGGGCGCCCGCGCCGACATCACCCGGCAGTTGGAGCGTTGGGGTCTGGAGGAGACGGTGTTCACCACCGAACTGATCCTCAGCGAACTGATCACCAACGCCATCCGCTACGCCCCGGGCCCGATCACGGTCCGCCTGCTGTACGACCGCACCCTGATCTGCGAGGTCTCCGACACCAGCAGCACGTCGCCGCATCTGCGCTACGCGGCCGACGAGGACGAGGGCGGCCGCGGCCTCTTCCTGATCGCCCAGCTCGCCGAACGCTGGGGCACCCGCTACTACGCCCGCGGCAAGGTGATCTGGGCGGAACAGGCGCTGCCCTGAGGTCCGATGCCCGATGCCCGACGCCCGATGCCCGGCGCCCGTCCGTCCATCCGGGCGGGCGGGTCACTGCGGGGCGGGGTCTTCCGCGGTGAGGTTACGGACCATGCGCTGCAGGACGATCAGGGCCGCGGCGTAGTCCTCGTCGGCGATGCCCTCGTGGATACGGCCGCGGATGCGCTGGACGAGGGCGGTGGTGCGGTCCTTGGCCTCGCGGCCGGTGCCGGTGAGGGTCAGCCGGCCGTTCGTGTCGGTGACCCAGCCGCGGTGCAGGAGGCTGTCGACGGCGTGGTCCATCGACTCGGGCCGGAAGCCGTAGAGCCCGGAGTCCAGGCAGTCCCGGAGGTCGGCGCGGGTCAGTCCGGAGGCGGCGGCGTGGAGGTGGTTCAGGGCCCACCACTGCGGCTGGGAGACGTCCACGTGGGCCAGTTCGCTCTGGACGAAGCCGAGGATGGCCTGTGTCGTGGTCCAGGTCCAGTAGGCGGCGGGCTGGGCCGCCAGGGCGGCGACATCGTGGGTGTGTGCGTCGGCTGTCATGGGCGTAACGCTAAGAACTCAAGCGGGGGCGAGGTCAAGAACGGCGGCGGAAGAAGGGAGACGGAAGAAGGGCCGGAGCGGCGATTCGCTCCGGCCCTTCCGTTGTCCGTACGGCCGCCGTTGCTTGTCCCTTGTCCGTACGGCCGCCGTTACTTGACGGAGCCGCTCCACGTGGCTTCCTTGTAGGTGACCACTCCGGGTTCGATGCTGATCTCCATCCGGTCGCGGGCCTTCTTCTCGGGGACCAGGAAGATGTAGACGCCGGTGACCGACTTGCCCGGGTGGGGGCGGCCGACGAGGCCCTGGGAGAAGCCGATGTGCTTGCTGATGTCCCAGGTGCGCTCCAGGCCGGCGCCGTCGCCGTCGCGGGCCTTGACCGTGGTCAGTTCGAGGTCGACGTCCTTGGGGGTGCCGTTCTCGACGGTGGCCGTCACCTTGTAGGCGACGAAACCCTCCTTGACGTTGTAGCCGCCGAGTTCGATCTCCTCGGGCTTGTCGACGGTGACCTTGAGCCCGTTCTTGTAGGAGGCCGTCTTCCCGAAGTCGAGCGTGTGCTGGTCGGCGGTCGTCCGGCCCTTGTCGGGGTCGTCGGGCTCGTCGGACGGCGAGGGGTACGCGTCGGCCGACGTCTCGGTCTCCCTCGTCTCCTCGTCGACGGTGTCCCGCGCCTCGCGGACGAGGCCGATGGTGAGCACGAGCCCGATGACGGCCACTACGACGGAGACACCGCCGAGGACGGTGCCCGCGATGGACATCCCCTTGTTCGTCGCCTGGCCGCTGCGCGCGTGACTCAGGCCGACCAGGCCGAAGATGACGGCAAGGATGCCGAGGATCGCCCCGATCCAGAAGATGAAGGGGACGGGCGCGCACGAGAGACCGACGAGGCCCAGCACCAGCGCCGCGATACCGCTGCTGTTGCGGGGCGGCTCGGAGGGCGCCGGGGGGAAGCCCATCGGCGGCGCCGGAGGCATGCCCCACTGCGGCAGCGGGGGCTGCGGCGCGGGCTGTGACGGGGGCTGCTGCGGCGCGGGCGGCGGCGGGGGCGGCGGGGTCGTCATGCGGTGATTTCCTCGGATATTGCAGGGGGCCAGGGGCTGAGCCCCCATTCATGATCTTTGTCGGTTTTTATCAATTTTTAGCCAAACCTTGGGAAGGTTATCCCGCGTGCCGGACGGCGGGAGCACCGGTACGGTCCGCGCGACGCCGGTGAACAGCGCCGAGGCGAAGTTATCCACAGGCTGTGGCACCCGCCGCCACGGTGTGCCCGGTACGGCGCAGAATGGGGGGCATGACTGAGAGCAACGGGGCCGCACCGACCATGCCGGACTGGGAAAAGCGCTTCCGGGCGCCGAGAGTCGGGCTGCCGCAATGGGCGGAGGACGCTCCGGACCGCTCGTTGTTCACGTCGAACGTGACGGGCACGTACGAGCTGTACGCGTGGGACCGCGCGACGGGCGAGCAGCGGCAGGCGACCGACCGGCCCAACGGCACGACGGGCGGCGTGCTGTCGCCGGACGGCGAGTGGATCTGGTGGTTCCGCGACGCGGACGGGGACGAGTTCGGCGTGTGGGTGCGCCAGCCCTTCCACGGCGGGGCCGACGAGGAGGCCGTGCCCGGTCTGGCCGCCGCCTACTCCGCGGGTCTGGCTCTCGGCAGGGACGGCACGGCGGTCGTCGGCCGGTCCACGGACGAGGGCGGTTCCACGGTCCATGTGGCGCGCCCCGGCGCCGAACAGGTGGAGATCTACCGCCATGAGGAGTCCGCGGGCGTCGGCGGGCTCTCCCACGACGGCACGCTGATCGCCATCGAGCACACGGAGCACGGCGACGCCATGCACTCGGCGATCCGGATCGTCCGCGCGGACGGCAGCACCGTGGCCGAGCTGGACGACACGGTCGGGGGCACGGAGGAGCTGGGGCTCGCGGTCATGGGCTTCGCCCCGGTCGACGGGGACTCCCGGCTGCTCGTCGGGCATCAGCGGAGCGGCCGTTGGGAGCCGATGCTGTGGGACGCGGCGACCCGCGAGGAGACGGCGCTGGCCCTCGACCTGCCCGGCGATCTGCACGCCGACTGGTATCCGGACGGCTCGGCGCTGCTCGTCGAGCACAGCTACCGGGCGCGCACCGAGCTGTGGCGTTACGACCTGGCGGACGGCGCGCTGACCCGGCTCGACACCCCGGAAGGCACGGTGCAGGGTGCGTTGCCGCGCCCGGACGGCACGGTGGAATTCCTGTGGTCGTCGGCGGCGACGCCGCCCGCGGTGCGGTCGACGAGCGGGCAGCTCGTGCTGGAGCCGCCGACGGTGCCGCACGGCATCGGCCGGGCCCCGGATTCGGTGCCGGTCACGGACGCCTGGGTGGAGGGCCCGGGTGGCACGGTGCACGCGCTGGTCCAGAAGCCGGAGGGCGAGGGCCCGTTCCCGACGGTGTTCGACATCCACGGCGGCCCGACGTGGCACGACAGCGACGAGTTCGCGGCCGGTCCCGCGGCGTGGGTGGATCACGGCTTCGCGGTCGTGCGCGTCAACTACCGCGGCTCGACCGGCTACGGACGGGCCTGGACGGACGCGTTGAAGCACCGGGTGGGCCTGATCGAGCTGGAGGACATCGCCGCCGTCCGGGAGTGGGCGGTGGAGTCGGGCCTGGCGGACCCGGAGCGGCTGGTCCTCGCGGGCGGTTCGTGGGGCGGCTATCTGACACTGCTGGGGCTGGGCACGCAGCCGGACGCGTGGGCGCTGGGCCTGGCGGCCGTGCCCGTGGCGGACTATGTGACGGCGTACCACGACGAGATGGAGGCGCTGAAGGCCCTGGACCGCACCCTGCTGGGCGGCACTCCCGAGGAGGTGCCGGAGCGCTACGCGGCCTCGTCACCGCTGACGTATGTGGACGAGGTGCGCGCCCCGGTCTACATCTCGGCGGGCATGAACGACCCGCGCTGCCCGATCCGCCAGATCGAGAACTATGTGGACCGGCTGAAGAAGCGCGACCACCCGCTGGAGGTGTACCGCTACGACGCGGGCCACGGCTCGCTGGTGGTGGAGGAGCGGGTCAAGCAGCTCCGGCTGGAGATTGCTTTCGCCGAGCGTCATCTGTCCCGCCGTCCGGATCGTCGGGGGTGATGCCGAGGGCCAGGTCGCGGGCCGCCTCGGCCTCGCGGCGGAAGAGGCGGAACCACATGAAGACGACGAAGCCGACGAAGACGAACCACTCACCGGTGTAGCCGAGGTTCTGGAAGGCCTTGAGGTCCAGGCCGGTGCCGGGGGCGGCACCGGGCGGTACGGGGATCATCGCGCCCTGGGCCTCGGGGGCGGTGATCCAGGCGTCGTACACGTCGTACGGCACGACGTTCACCAGCGTGGCCGCGCTGATGATGCCGAGCTGGCCCTTGGGCAGGCCGCCGGCCGCGTGCACGCCCTTGGAAGTGGGGCTCTCCGAGGCCTGGAGGGCGCCGGTGACGGTGACGTGTCCGGCCGGCGGGGCGGGCACGGCGGCCACGTCGGTCCGGGAGTCCGGGTCGCCGGGCAGCCAGCCGCGGACGACGGGCAGGGCCTTGCCGTCGTCCGTGCGCAGCAGGGTGAGGACGTAGAAGCCCTTGTGGTCGTCCAGGTCGCGGTCGGGCACGAGCAGCTGGTGCTCGGTGTCGTAGCGGCCGCCGACGGTGGCCTGGCGGCCGGAGGTCTTGGTGCTGACCGGCAGCAGGTCCTTGAGCGGTTCGGCCTTGGCGGTCTTGGCGTCGTCGACCTGTCTCTGCTGTTCGCGGTGCGAGTCGACTCGGGTCTCGAAGCGGCTGAGTTGCCAGGTGCCCATGAAAAGGCAGAAGGGGATCGAGAGGGCGGCGAAGGCGTTGATCCCCCACCATCGCGAAGTCAGCAGGAACCGGTACACGGCCTCCACGGTACGGGCACGGCTCCCCGCCGGGGTGCCCGGGTCCTCCCGGGTGCCCCGTTCCCACGCCTGCGGCGGGCTTTGTCCCCTACCCGCCCCTTCCCGAACTGGGGGAGACCCCCAGACCCCCGACCGCGCTCCGCGCGGTGTCCTCAATCGCCGGACGGGCTGGATTTCGCGGCCGGGCCCGCAGCTTCAACGCCACAGCCGGCAAATCCAGCCCGTCCGGCGTTTGTGGACTCGGGCGCTGGCCCCTCCCGCCGCAGGCGGGCA
>NZ_JBSFWT010000076.1:0-34583 GCF_053594975.1 Streptomyces sp. NPDC002537 | reverse complement strand
GGGCCCGTACTACATCGCCGGGCAGGACCTGCTGGTGAAGGCCGACAGCTCGATCAAGGGCCCGGACGACCTCAAGGGCAAGAAGGTCTGCTCGGCGGCCGGTTCCACGCCGCTCAAGCGCATCAAGGAGCCCAAGTACGGGGTCGCCGAGGCCATGTCGCAGCAGGGCTACCAGCTCTGCGTGCAGCAGTTGGTGGGCGGTTCCGTCGACGCGGTCACCACGGACGACGCGATCCTCAAGGGCTACGCGGCGGAGAACAAGGGCGCCCTGAAGGTCGTCGGCAACCCGTTCTCCAAGGAGCCGTACGGCGTCGGCCTCAAGAAGGACGACAAGGCGCTGCGCGACGCCGTCAACAACGCCATCGAGGCGCACGAGAAGAACGGCGACTGGAAGAAGGCGTACGACGCCACCCTCGGCCTCTCCGGCGTCCCGGCCACGACTCCGCCCGCGGTCGACCGCTACTGACCGGCGATCTCCGGAGAGTTGACGTGAACGTTCTGTCGGACAACTTCGCGATGTTCCGCGAAGGCTTCATCGGCACCGTCGAGCTGACGGCGCTCAGCGCGCTGCTCGCCATGGTGCTGGGCATCCTGGTCGCGGCGTTCCGCGTCTCCCCGGTGCCCGTCCTCCGCATATTCGGCAGCACCTGGGTGACGCTCCTGGTCAACACCCCTCTGGTGCTGCTGTTCCTCGCCGTCACCCTGGGGCTGCCCGCGCTCGGGCTCAAGGGGTGGGACTCCTTCTGGCTCGCCGTGATGGCCCTGGGCGGCTACACCTCGGCGTTCGTCTGCGAGGCCGTCAGGTCCGGCATCAACGCCGTCCCGGTGGGTCAGGCGGAGGCCGCCCGCTCCATCGGGATGACCTTCACCCAGACGCTGGGCCAGATCGTGCTGCCGCAGGCCACCCGGACCGCGGTGCCGCCGCTCGGCAGCCTGATGATCGCGCTCGCCAAGAACACCGCGATCGCCTCCAGCTTCAACGTGACCGAGCTGGGATCCGTGATGAAGACCCTCAACAGCGCCTCCGGCTACAACATTTACGTGATCTTCTTCTGGATCGCACTCTGCTACATCGTCCTGACCTTCGCGATCAGCGGCCTGTTCCGGGTGCTGGAGAACCGGCTGGAGGTGGCCCGATGAGCGCGAGCGTCCTCTACGACGTCCCCGGCCCCAGGGCACGGGCCCGCAACCGGGTCTACGGCGTCCTGGCGACCGTCGCCCTGCTCGGGCTGATCGCCTTCGTCGTCTACCGGCTGGACGATTCGGGGCAGTTCCAGGGCGCCCTGTGGAACGTCTACGAGTACAGCAACACCCAGCGGCAGATCCTCGACGGCCTGTGGACCACGGTCAAGACCTTCGCGATCGCCGCGGTGCTCTCCCTCGTGCTCGGCGCCGTGCTGGCGACCGGCCGGCTATCCGACCACAAACCGGTGCGCTGGGCCGCCACCGTGGCCGTCGAGGTCTTCCGGGCCATGCCGCTGCTCATCATGATCTTCCTGCTGTGGGCGGCCGTGTTCACCTCCGACGCGATGTGGGCGCTCGTCATAGGGCTCACGCTCTACAACGGCTCGGTGCAGTCGGAGATCTTCCGGTCCGGCATCAACGCCGTCCCCCGGGGCCAGAGCGAGGCGGCCTACGCGCTCGGGCTGCGCAAGACGCAGGTGATGACGAGCGTCCTCGTCCCGCAGGCCGTGCGCACCATGCTGCCGTCGATCATCAGTCAGCTCGTGGTGACCCTCAAGGACACCTCGCTCGGCTACATCATCCTGTACGAGGAACTGCTGTACGTCGGCAAGCGGTTCGCGGAGCAGCGGCCGCCGTCGAACGGCGTCTACGCGTTCATCCCGATGGTGATCGTCTTCGGTTCGATCTACATCCTGCTGTGTCTGGCCCTGTCCTCCGTCGCGACATGGGTCGAACGGCGCACGAAGCGCTCGCGGAAGGGCACCCCGCCCCCGATGGCCGCGCCGGGCGCGGCCGTCATGGCCGGTCCCGGGCCCGGCCCCGCGGACGCCTCCGGCGCGGAGGTCCCCAAGACCGGGTGAGTCCGGCGCGGATGACGCCCCGTCGGCCGCGTCCGGAGGCGGGGCGCGCCCGCTTCGGCGCGCCGCGATGAGGGCTCTGATCACTTGACGCAAGCACCCGCAATGGGTTGCATACGTTCTGTGATCGAGCACCGCGTTCCTCCCGTCGGCCCCCATGTGCACCGCGCGGCGCACACGGCCCGTACGTACCGCGCAGCCCACGGCACGGCCAGCTGGCCCCGCCGGGCGGAGGGGACCGCGCCGTGGACCCGGTGATCGTCGTCGGGGCCGGGCCGGTCGGGCTCGCGCTCGCACTCGCGCTGGCCCGCTACGAGGTCCGCGTCGTCGTCCTGGACGAGACGCCCGCGGACGGCTCCGGCCAGGAGGGGGAACGCCCGGCCCGGACCGCCGTGCTGCGCCCGGACACCGCGGCCACGCTGGAACGGCTCGGGTGCGCCCTGGAGGGCGGCGCCCGGTGGGCGGGCTGGCGGACGCTGCACCGCCGCGCCGTGGTCGCCGAGATCCCGTTCGAGCGGGCGGAGCGGGCCGAGGAGCCCGGCGACGGCGAGGAGGGCACGGAGCCGCTGAAGGGGGCCGGCGAGCGCTCGCCGCTGCACCTGCCGCAACACACGCTGACGCGGGAGCTGCGCGCCGCACTCGCCGTCGAGACCGGCGTGCGGATCGTCCCCGGCGGCCATCTGGACTCGCTGCGGCAGGACTCGGCCGGGGTCACCGCGCACACGCGGGGCAGCAACAGCGGCCATTGGCGGGGCAGTTATCTCGTCGGCTGCGACGGCGCACGGTCGACCGTGCGCAAGCTGCTGGGTGCCCGCTTCCCGGGGCGTACGGCCGTCGAGCGGTACGCGGTCGCCGCGCTCCGTGCCGAGCTGCCCCGGCCCGGCGAGGCGCTGCTGCACCGGTCACCGCCGCGCGGCAGCGAAGTGACGGCACGTCCGCTGCCGGACGGTGTCTGGCGGCTCGACTGGCTGCTGCCGCCGGGGGGCGATCTGGTCACGCCCGAAGCCCTCCTCGCGCTGGTGCGCGACTCCCTGACCGCCTGGTGCGGGGAAGTGCCGCCGTACGAACTCCTGGACACCGGCGTGCACGCCGTGCACCACCGGCTCACGCGCCGTATGCGCACGGGGCGCGCCTTCCTCGCCGGGGACGCCGCCCATCTGCTCGGGGCGCTCGGCACCCAGGGGCTCGACGAGGGGCTGCAGGACGCCGGGAACCTCGCCTGGAAGCTGGCTCTGGCCTGGCACCACGGCGCCTCGGACGCCCTGCTGGACAGCTATCAGGCGGAGCGCCGGGGGGCGATCGTGGCCCGGCTGCGCGCCGCGGACCGTGCGCTTCCGGCTGTACGGGGCGTGGGTGGGTGGCACACGGCACGGCGCACGCTGGTGCCGGGTGCGGCGCGTGGGCACGACGAGTTGCTCACCGACGGCCACTTGGGGCGCGGAGCACTGGGCGCGCCCCCTGTCTACGCCCGTACGCCCCTGGCTCCGGCCGGGCCGCCCGCGGGTTCCGTCCCGGTGGGTACGGCTCCGGGGGCACAGGTGGAGGACGTCCCGGTCACCACTCCGGACGGCTCGGTGACCGGACTGCGGGACCGGCTGGGCGGCGATCTGCTGGTGGTGCTGATCGCGCCCGGGACGGGGGTGTGGGAGCGGCGGCACTGGCTGGGCGCCGGACTCATGCCGCGGCTCGCGGCCGCCGTCGGCGCGCTGCCCATGCGTGCGGAGCTGCTGGTCGCCGAGGGCTACCCGGGGGCGGACGCGCACACCGTGCTGGTGGTGCGCCCGGACGGCCATCTGGTGGCCGCGCTGGCAGGGGTGCGGGCCGCGGAGCTGTACGCCTGCGCGGACGCGGTACGGGGCGGGTCCGCGACGCCGCACGGACACCCCGACGGTGCCGGGGAAGACACGGACGACGGGGGCGCGGGGCGCGCGGACGAGCCCGACGGAGCTCCCAGTGAGGCCACGGCCAACCGTTGACCCGCCCGCACGACCGTGGTTGACTACGGAACGTGACTGACCGTGGCGTGCGTTTCTGGCGGCGGGTCCACCTGGACCTCGTTCGCTATGCGGGCTGCGTCTGTCGTCCGTCCTGCTGATCCGCTTTCTCTTCGCGTGGCCACGCCGAGTGCGGCCGCGCGCTTCTCCGCGATCGCTCAGGACGGTCTTCTGTGTTTCTTCCGGTGCCCACGCCCATGCCCTCGTCCCGGCACACCTCTCCCGCACCCCCTCCGGCGGCTTCCTCGGGGGTGTCGGCCGCGCCCACCGGGGCCGATCTCCTCGACTTCGCCCGCGCCACCGCCGCCGACGCCGATCTCGTCGCCTCGCTCCCGCTCGACCCCGAGGGCCGTACCTGGATCCGGCTGACGGGGCCGGGCGGCAGCGAGGCGTGGCTCATCGGCTGGCCCCCGGGCTCCGGCACGGGCTGGCACGACCACGGGGGTTCGCACGGCGCCTTCGCCGCGGCCTCGGGGCAGCTGACGGAGCAGTCGCTCACCACCCAACTGCCCACGGAAGGATGGAAGATGCTGGAGCTGGCGGACGGTGTCGACCGGGAGCAGCAGCTCTCGGACGGGCGGGGCAAGGCCTTCGGCCCGCACCATGTGCATCAGGTGTTCAACGCGTCGCGGACCGGGCACGCCGTCTCCGTGCACGCGTACTATCCGCCGCTGCCGATGATGCGGCGCTACAGCCGCGCGGGCCAGGTGCTGCGGCTGGAGCAGGTGGAGTGGCCGCGGGAGTGGGCATGAGGGTCGAGGAACTGCTGGCCGCCGCCCGCGCGGGCCTGGACCGCCTGGGGCCCGGGGAGGCCGCCGAAGTGCAGGCCGGGGGCGGGCTGTTGGTCGACATCCGCTACGCGGCGCTGCGGGAGCGCGACGGACTCGTCCCCGGGGCGCTCGTCGTGGAGCGCAACGAGTTGGAGTGGCGGCTGGACCCCACATGCGAGTTCCGCGCGGCGGAGGCCACCGGGCACGACCTCCGCGTCGTCGTGATCTGCAACGAGGGTTATGCCTCCAGCCTCGCCGCGGCCTCGCTGCGTCTGCTGGGCCTGCGTCACGCCACGGACCTGGCCGGAGGCTTCCAGGCATGGCGGGCGGCCGGGCTCCCGGTGGACCGCTGACTTCCGCCCGGCTTCCCGTCGCGTCCGCGCCGGGCGGGCCGCCGGGTGGGCCGCCGGTCACATATCGGGCAGATAGTGGTCCAGCAGCTCCGCTTCCTCGCCTTCCTCCTCCAGGGCCTGGCGCACCACGCGCAGGGCCAGGCCCTCCGCGTACCCCTTGCGGGCCAGCATGCCCGCGAGGCGGCGCAGCCGCTTCTCCCGGTCCAGGCCGCGCGTGGTCCGCAGCTTGCGGCGCACCAGCTCGCGGGCCGTGGCCTCCTCCTGGTCGGAATCGAGCTGCCCGACGGCATCGTCGATCACCGCGGAGTCCACGCCCTTGGTGCGCAGCTCGCGTGCCAGGGCCCGGCGGGCGAGCCCCCGGCCGTGGTGCCGGGACTCCACCCACGCGTCGGCGAACGCCGCGTCGTCGATCAGGCCCACGTCCTCGAACCGGGCCAGCACCTCTTCCGCCACCTCCGCCGGTATCCCCCGCTTGGCCAGCGCGTCCGCGAGCTGCTTGCGGGTGCGGGGGGATCCGGTGAGCAGGCGCAGACAGATCGCCCGCGCCTGCTCCTCCGGCCGTGGTGGTGCCCCGTCCCCGGCCCTCGACGAGGAGGGGGCCTCACCACTGGTCCGGCCGCCCGTACCCCGGTCCGGGCGGTCCGCCACGGATTCCGGCGCGGGGTACTCCGATCGCCGTGTCACGGGATCAGCTCTTGGCAGCCGTGGCCTTGGCCGCCTTGCCCGTGGACTTCGCCGGGGCCGGGACCGACTTGGCCGGCTCGCCCGCGGCATCCGCGCCGGGCTCGGCCGCCGGGGTCTCGGGCTTGGGGCCCACGCCCAGCTTCTCCTTGATCTTCTTCTCGATCTCGTTGGCGAGGTCGGGGTTGTCCTTGAGGAAGTTGCGGGCGTTCTCCTTGCCCTGGCCGAGCTGGTCGCCCTCGTACGTGTACCAGGCGCCGGCCTTGCGGACGAAGCCGTGCTCCACGCCCATGTCGATCAGACCGCCCTCGCGGCTGATGCCCTGGCCGTAGAGGATGTCGAACTCGGCCTGCTTGAAGGGCGGCGCGACCTTGTTCTTGACGACCTTGACGCGGGTGCGGTTGCCCACGGCCTCCGTGCCGTCCTTGAGGGTCTCGATACGGCGGATGTCCAGGCGCACCGAGGCGTAGAACTTCAGGGCCCGGCCACCGGTCGTCGTCTCCGGGGAGCCGAACATGACGCCGATCTTCTCGCGGAGCTGGTTGATGAAGATCGCGGTGGTCTTGGACTGGTTGAGCGCGCTGGTGATCTTGCGGAGCGCCTGGCTCATCAGTCGCGCCTGGAGGCCGACGTGGGAGTCGCCCATCTCACCCTCGATCTCCGCGCGCGGCACCAGGGCGGCGACGGAGTCGATGACGATGAGGTCGAGGGCGCCGGAGCGGACCAGCATGTCCACGATCTCCAGCGCCTGCTCGCCGGTGTCCGGCTGGGAGAGGATGAGGTTGTCGGTGTCGACGCCCAGCGCCTTCGCGTACTCGGGGTCGAGGGCGTGCTCCGCGTCGACGAAGGCGACGGTGCCGCCCGCCCTCTGGGCGTTGGCCACGGCGTGCAGGGTGAGGGTGGTCTTACCGGAGGACTCCGGTCCGTACACCTCCACGACGCGGCCGCGCGGCAGCCCGCCGACGCCGAGGGCGACGTCGAGTGCGGTCGACCCGGTGGGGATGACCTCGATGGGCTCGTTCGGCCGGTCGCCGAGACGCATCACGGCGCCCTTGCCGAATTGCCGTTCAATCTGTGCGAGCGCGGCGTCCAGCGCCTTCTCGCGGTCGGTGCCTGCCATGGGTTCCACCCGGTTTGCTTGAGTCGATCGCTTCACGTCGACGACGCTAACGCCTGCCACTGACAATGGGCTCCGGGCACCGCCCCGCCCTGTGGATAACTCGTCTCCCGCAGGCCCGGAACACCCATGAGAATGGATGTTCGATTTCAGTGTCAAGCGCACCACACCGGCCCCGGTTCACCGCTCGCGCAGCGCCCGGAACAGCCGGGCCAGGGCGGAGGAACGCGGTCCGTCGTCCGCCCTCCGGCCCTGGACCCGCGGGTCGTCGGTGACGTCGTACCGCTTCACATAGGCCCCGAGGAACCCCTGGAGCGTCGCGGTCGCCGGGATGGCGATCAGCGCGCCCACCGCTCCGAGCAGCGCCGTGCCCGCGACCACCGAGCCGAAGGCGACGGCCGGGTGGATGTCCACGGTCCTGGCGGTGATCCGGGGCTGGAGAACGTAGTTCTCGAATTGCTGGTAGACCACGACGAAGCCGAGCACCCAGACCGCGTACCAGGGGTCCACGGTGAAGGCGAGCAGCATCGGCAGCGCGCCCGCCAGGTAGGTGCCGATGGTCGGGATGAACTGGGAGACGAAGCCGACCCAGATCGCGAGCGCCGGGGCGTAGGGCACGCCCAGGATCTCCAGCAGGACGTAGTGCGCGATGCCGGAGACCAGCGCCATCAGGGCGCGCGAGTAGAGATAGCCGCCCGTCTTGGCCACCGCGAGCTCCCAGGCGCGCAGCACCTCCGCCTGCCGGTTCGGCGGCAGGACGGAGCACAGGGCGCGGCGCAGCCGGGGCCCGTCGGCCGCGAAGTAGAACGCGAACAGCACCACGGTGAGCAGTTGGAAGAGCCCGCCGAGGACGGTGGCGGAGACGTCGAGCACACCGCCCGCGCTGTTCTTCGCGTACTTCTGCAGCCAGTCGGAGTGCAGCACGCTCTGCTGGATCTCGACCCGGGAGAAGTCGGTGTGGAACGTCCGGTTGACCCAGCCGATCACCGAGTCCACATAGGAGGGGAAGTTCTCCACCATGGTCGTGATCTGGGCGGCGAGCATCGAACCGAGCAGGGTGAAGAAGCCGGCGACGCCGATGGCGATCGCCAGGAAGACCAGCCCCGTCGCGAGTCCGCGCCGCATGCCGCGCGCGGACAGCCGCGCCACGGCGGGCTCGACGGCCAGCGCGAGGAAGAACGCGATCAGGATGTCGATCAGCAGCCCGACGAGCTGATGGAAGGCCCAGTTCGCCAGCTGGAAGCAGGCGAACAGGGCGAGCGCCGCCACCATCGCCCGCGGCAGCCAGCGCGGCATGCGGTCGTCGGTCTCGGGCCGGGGTCGCGGGTCCGCTTCCGGAGCGGTGTCTTCTGCTGCCACGGGGCAAGTGTGGCCTATGGGGTGATTTGCTCGTCCGAGTGATCCCGGACGAGCCGCGGCACCCCCTGCCAGGGGTTCCGTTCGTCAGCGCCGGTCTTCGGGGATCTCCACCGCCCTGCACACCGCCCGCCAGACGTCCTTGGCGTTCCAGCCCGCGTCCAGCGCCTCGTGCACCGTCCTCCCGCCGAGTTCGGACATCACATGATCGCGCGCGAAGGAGTCGGCGTACACCGCGCCGAAATAATCGCCCATCCGCTGCCAGAAGACCGTCAACCGCATGCGCCCAGTATCCCGCCCCTGAGAGTGCTGCCGAGCACGAGCCGGTGACCTGCGCCGCATTCCCCCCTACGGTCGTTGCATGGCCCGATCCGGAGCATCCCCCGTAGTCCGTGCCGAGCAGTTCATGTGGCTGACCGCCCGCGTCCTCGAACAGCGAAGATTCGCGTTCCACTTCCTGGACGGCGGCCCCGACGCCGTCGAGGCCGCCCTGACGGCCTACCTGGGTGCCGACGGGGGGTACGGCTACGCCCTGGAGCCCGACCTGCGTGGCCCCGTGAGCCAGCCGTTGCACACCGCGCACGCGCTGCACGTGCTCGACGAGATCGGGCGCTGCGGCGACCGGCGGGTGGAACGCGTCTGCCGTTACCTCACGGCCGTCTCCACCTCGGACGGCGCCCTGCCCGCGCTGCACCCCTCGCTGCGCGGCTATCCGGCCGCGCCGTGGATCCCCGTGGTGGACGACCCGCCGAGCGACCTCCTCGCGACCGGCCCGGTCGTGGGGCTGCTGCACCGCAACTCGGTGTGGCACGCGTGGCTGTTCCGGGCCACCGACTTCTGCTGGGCCGCGGTCGACGCCCTGAGCGGCGGGGCGAGGACCCACCCGTACGAGGTCGAGGCCGCTGTCGCGTTCCTCGACGGCGCTCCCGACCGGTCGCGCGCGGAGGCCGCGGCGGAGCGGCTGGGCCGCGTGGTGCGGGAGCAGCGGCTGGCGGTGCTGGACCCGGACCGGTCCACGGACTATCCCGTTCCGGACGGTTACGCGCCGGGCGAGCGGCACTTCCCGTACGACTTCGCCCGGACCCCGGGCTCCCTGGCCCGGCGCTGGTTCACCGACACGGAGCTGGACCGGTCGCTGGAGTTCCTCGCCGCTTCGCAGGAGGAGGACGGCGGCTGGCCGGTCCGCTGGCGCGAGTGGGCGCCCGGCACCGGGCTGGAGTGCCGGCCGATGGTGACCATCGCCGCCCTCCTCACCCTGCGCGCCTATGGGCGGGCGTTGTGACGCCGGGGCGGTCCAACCTGCTCTGACTTGCGGTTCCCCGGCGTTGTCAGTGGTGCGGTGCACGATGGGGTGCATGGCGGACGACAGCGCGGCCGGCACGGCGGCCGAAGCGGCGGGGGCCCTCGCGGGGTTCTCCCCCGCGACACGTGCGTGGTTCACGGGTGCCTTCACGGCGCCCACGGCGGCGCAGGCGGGGGCCTGGCGGGCGATCGGCGAGGGGGCCGACGTGCTGGTGGTCGCCCCGACGGGTTCCGGGAAGACACTGGCCGCCTTCCTCGCCTCGCTGGACCGGCTGGCGAGCACGCCGCCGCCCGCCGAGGCCAAGAAGCGCTGCCGGGTGCTCTACGTGTCGCCGCTCAAGGCCCTCGCCGTGGACGTCGAGCGGAACCTCCGCAGTCCGCTCACGGGCATCCGTCAGGAGTCCGTGCGGCTGGGGGTGCCGGAGCCGGAGATCCGGGTGGGCATCCGGTCCGGCGACACCCCGGCCGCCGAGCGGCGGGCGATCGCCACCAGGCCCCCGGACATCCTCATCACCACCCCCGAGTCGCTGTTCCTGATGCTCACTTCCTCCTCACGGGAGGCCCTCACGGGGGTGGAGACGGTCATCCTGGACGAGGTGCACGCCGTGGCGGGCACCAAGCGGGGCGCCCACCTCGCCCTGTCCCTGGAGCGCCTCGACGCCCTCCTCGCGCGCCCCGCCCGGCGCATCGGCCTGTCCGCGACGGTCCGCCCGGTCGACGAGGTGGCCCGCTATCTGTCGCCGCGGCGCAAGGTGGAGATCGTCCAGCCGCCGTCCGGCAAGGAGTTCGACCTCTCGGTGGTCGTTCCGGTGGAGGATCTCGGGGAGCTGGGCGCGTCGCCCGCACAGGAGGGCGGCGACGGCAAGGAGAGGCCGTCGATCTGGCCCCATGTGGAGGAGCGGATCGCCGATCTCGTCCAGGACCACCGTTCGACGATCGTCTTCGCCAACTCCCGCCGCTTGGCGGAGCGGTTGTGCAACCGCCTCAACGAGATCGCCTACGAGCGCGCCACGGGCGAGGCGCTGCCCGAGCATCATTCGCCCGCCGAGCTGATGGCGGAGTCCGGTGCGGCCAAGGGGGCGCCCCCGGTGCTCGCCCGAGCGCACCACGGCTCGGTCTCCAAGGAGCAGCGGGCGCTGGTGGAGGAGGACCTCAAGGCGGGCAGGCTGCCTGCCGTCGTCGCCACGTCCAGCCTGGAGCTGGGCATCGACATGGGCGCGGTGGACCTGGTCGTCCAGGTCGAGTCCCCGCCGTCGGTCGCCTCCGGGCTGCAGCGGGTCGGCCGCGCCGGGCACCAGGTCGGCGCGGTCTCCACCGGCGTGGTCTTCCCCAAGTACCGGGGCGATCTGGTGCAGGCGGCCGTGGTGACGGAGCGGATGCGCGAGGGGGCCATCGAGTCGCTGCGGGTGCCCGCCAATCCGCTGGACGTGCTGGCCCAGCAGATCGTCGCGATGGCGGCCATGGACACCTGGGACGTGACCGAGCTGCTGGCCCTGGTGCGGCGGGCGGCGCCGTTCGCCGCGCTGCCCGATTCGGCCTGCTCGGCGGTGCTGGACATGCTTGCCGGGCGCTATCCGTCCGACGCCTTCGCCGAGTTGCGGCCCCGCCTGGTCTGGGACCGGGTGGCCGGTACGGTCACGGGGCGCCCCGGGGCGCAGCGGCTCGCCGTCACCTCGGGCGGCACCATCCCCGACCGCGGCCTGTTCGGTGTCTTCCTGGCGGGCGCGGACCCCAAGAAGGGCGGGGGCCGCGTCGGGGAGCTGGACGAGGAGATGGTGTACGAGTCGCGGGTGGGCGACGTCTTCACCCTCGGCACCACGTCGTGGCGGATCGAGGACATCACCCGCGACCGGGTCCTGGTGAGCCCCGCGCCGGGCGTTCCCGGGCGGTTGCCGTTCTGGAAGGGCGACCAGCTGGGCCGCCCGCTCGAACTGGGCCGCGCGCTGGGCGCGTTCCTGCGCGAGATCGGCGGGCTGGCTCCCGGAGCCGCCCGCGAGCGGCTCACCGCGGCGGGGCTCGACACCTGGGCGGCGGACAACGTCCTGTCGTATCTCGCCGAGCAGCGCCAGGCCTGCGGGCACGTGCCGGACGACCGTACGGTCGTCGTGGAGCGCTTCCGTGACGAGCTGGGCGACTGGCGGGTCGTCGTCCACTCCCCGTTCGGTGCCCAGGTGCACGCCCCCTGGGCACTCGCGCTGGGCGCGCGGCTGGCGGAGCGGTACGGCATGGACGCCCAGGTGATGCACGCCGACGACGGCATCGTGCTGCGCCTGCCGGACGCCGAGCTCATGGACCTGGGCCTGCCCGACACCGATCCGGCCCTGCGCGGCGGGGAGTACGACGCCGACCGGTCCCCCGTCGGCGCGGCCGACGTCACCTTCGACAAGGGCGAGATCGGGCAGCTCGTCACCGACCAGGTGGGCGGCTCCGCGCTGTTCGCCTCCCGGTTCCGCGAGTGCGCCGCCCGCGCGCTGCTGCTGCCCCGCCGCAGTCCGGGCAAGCGCACCCCGCTGTGGCAGCAGCGCCAGCGGGCGGCCCAGCTGCTCCAGGTCGCCGAGGAGTTCGGCTCGTTCCCGATCATCCTCGAGGCCGTTCGCGAATGCCTTCAGGACGTCTTCGACGTCCCCGGTCTGACGGAGCTGATGGGCGACATCGAGGCCCGCCGCGTCCGGCTGGTCGAGGTGACCACTCCGGAGCCGTCGCCGTTCGCCCGCTCGCTGCTGTTCGGTTACGTGGCCCAGTTCCTGTACGAGGGCGACTCCCCGCTCGCGGAGCGCCGGGCCGCTGCCCTCTCCCTGGACTCCCGGCTGCTCGCCGAGCTGCTGGGCCAGGCCGAGCTGCGCGAGCTGCTCGACGCGGACGTGCTCGCCGAGCTGGAGCGCGAGCTCCAGTGGCTGACCGAGGGCCGTCGCGCCAAGGACCCGGAGGGGGTCGCCGACCTGCTGCGCGTCCTCGGACCGCTCACCGGGGCGGAGCTCGCCGGGCGGGGCGCCGAGCCGGAGTGGCCGGAGGAGCTGTCGCTCGCGCGCCGGGCCATCCGCGTACGGATCGCCGGGCAGGAGCACTGGGCGGCCGTCGAGGACGCGGGGCGGTTGCGGGACGCCCTGGGCACGGCGCTGCCCGTCGGTGTGCCCGAGGCGTTCACGGAGCCGGTGAAGGATCCGCTCGGCGACCTGCTCGCCCGCTTCGCCCGTACGCACGGGCCGTTCACCTCGGCGCAGGCCGCGGCCCGCTTCGGTCTCGGCACGGCGGTCACCGACGGCGCGCTGCACCGGCTCGCGGCGAACGGCCGTGTCGTCCAGGGCGAGTTCCACCCCTCCGGCATCGGCCAGGAGTGGTGCGACGCCACTGTCCTGCGGCGGCTGCGGCGCCGCTCCCTGGCGGCGCTCCGGCAGGAGCTGGAGCCGGTGCCGCCCACGGCGCTGGCGGCTTTTCTGCCCCAGTGGCAGCACGTGGGGACGCACAGTCTGCGCGGTGTCGACGGACTGGTGCGCGCCATCGAGCAGTTGCAGGGTGCGCCGGTTCCGGCCTCCGCCCTGGAGAAGCTGGTCCTGCCCGCCCGGGTGACGGACTTCTCCCCGGCGATGCTGGACGAACTCACCGCGGCGGGCGAGGTCGTGTGGGCCGGTGCGGGTGCCCTGCCCGGCAAGGACGGCTGGGTCTCCCTGCTGCTCGCCGACGCCGCACCGCTGCTGCTCCCCGCGCCCCACCCGCTGGAGCTCTCCCCCGTCCACCGGGCCGTGCTCGACGCCCTGTCGGGCGGCTACGGCCTGTTCTTCCGTCAGATCGCCGAGCGGGTGCGGGCCGTGGATCCCGGTTGCACGGACCCGCAGACGGCCGACGCCATATGGGACCTCGCCTGGTCCGGCCGTCTCACCAACGACACCCTCGCCCCGCTCCGCGCCCTCCTCGGGTCGGGCAGGACGGCGGGCTCCACCGCGCACCGCGCCAGACGCTCCGTGCCACGCGGGCGGTACGGCTCCTTCCCGGGCCGCGCGGGCCTCGGTACGGCCGCCACGGCGTCCCGTGGCGGGCCGCCGACGGTCGCGGGCCGCTGGTCCCTGCTGCCGGCCCACGAGCCGGACCCGACGCACCGGGCGCACGCCCTGGCCCGTACGCTCCTCGACCGGCACGGCGTGGTGACCCGGGGGGCGGTGGCCGCCGAGGGCGTGGAGGGCGGCTTCTCCGCGGCCTACCGGGTGCTCGCCGCCTTCGAGGAGAGCGGCCAGGCCCGCCGTGGGTACGTGGTCGAGGGCCTGGGCGCCGCGCAGTTCGCCATGGACGGCGCGGTCGACCGGCTGCGCGCCGTCAGCACGGCTCGCGAGCGGGCCGCGGGCGCCGGCCCCGATGCCCCTGAAGCCCCGTGGGGCGAGGCGTCCGCCGTCCGGAAGTCCGAGCGCGGCCGGGCGGTGGTGCTGGCCGCAGCCGACCCCGCCAACGCGTACGGCGCCGCTCTCCCCTGGCCGGAGCCGCCCGCCGGTTCGACCCACAAACCCGGGCGCAAGGCGGGTTCGCTGGTCGTGCTGGTCGACGGCGCGCTGGCGCTCCACATGGAGCGCGGCGGCAAGACCCTGCTGGCCTGGCCCCAGCGGGAGGGAGCCGAGTCGGCGGACGCGGAGGACGCGGGGCTGCGCGAAGCGGCGGCGGCGCTGGCGGCCGCGGCACGCGCGGGCGCGCTGGGCACCGTCACCGTCGAGCGCATCAACGGCTCCCCGGCGCTCTCGTCCCCGCTGGGGGCCCTGCTGGAGTCGGCGGGCTTCCACGCCACACCGCGCGGGCTGCGGCTCCGCGCCCCCTGAGCAGCCGTCGGCCGCCTCCGGGGCCGCGGCGGCGGCATCATGGCGGCATGCCCGAAGGAGACACCGTCTGGCGCACCGCCCACGCCCTGCACCGCGCCCTCGCGGACCGTCCGCTCACCCGCTCCGACCTGCGTGTGCCCAAGCTCGCCACCGTGGATCTCACCGGGCGCCGCGTCACCGAGGTCGTCCCGCGCGGCAAGCACCTGCTCACCCGCGTCGAAGGCGGCCTCACCCTCCACTCGCACCTCGGTATGGACGGTGCCTGGCGGATCCACGATCCCGGCGAGCGCTGGAGCGGGGGCCCGCAACACCAGATCCGCGCCGTGCTGGCCAACACCGCCCACACCACGGTGGGCTACCGGCTCCCGGTCCTGGACCTGCTGCGCACCGCCGACGAGTCCGCCGTCGTGGGCCACCTCGGTCCCGACCTCCTGGGGCCCGACTGGGATCCGGACGAGGCGCTGCGCAGACTGCTCGCCGAGCCGGCGCGAGCCGTGGGCGAGGCCCTGCTCGACCAGCGCAATCTCGCCGGGGTCGGCAACGTCTACAAGTCCGAGCTGTGCTTCGCGCTCCGGGCGTCGCCGTGGCTCCCGGTCGGGCGGCTCGCCGGGCCGGAACGGCTGGTGGCGCTCGCCAAGAGGTTCCTGGAGGCGAACAAGGTGCGGCCCGCCCGGGTCACCACGGGTGATCCGCGGACCGGGCGACGGCTGTGGGTGTACGGGCGGGCCGGGCGGCCCTGCCGACGGTGCGGAACGCTCGTGCGCAGCGCGGATCAAGGGGCGGCCGGACAGGAGCGGCTCACGTACTGGTGCCCGCGCTGCCAACCCGATCCGTCTGATGACCCGAACGGGTGAGAGGGCTCCGGATCGGTCGCGTCACCGGTCGCGCCACCGGATTCACGGCTCCTCGCGCCGCCGCCACGCCCGGTCGGCGAGGACCCGCCATATCCACGGCCGCTTCGCCCGCCGCGTCCACGGCACGCAGTGGACCGGCAGCAGGCTCAGGCCCCAGCCTCCGGCGATGACGAGCCCTTCCACGGGTCCGGCGCGGTCCGGCTGCGCGAGCAGCCGGAGCCCGGCCCACCACCAGGCGGCGCTGCACAGCACTGCTATCGCCCAGCCGACGGGGCCGCGCGACCGGCCGGATATCCGAGGAGTGTCGCGCCGGGTCCCGCCCCGGAAGTCACGCCAGATCACGGCTGCCTCCCCTCGGACGGTGTCAGAGGCGTTGGATGCGACGTCGGACCCGACGCTAGACCGGGCCTCCCGGGTCCGGGAGAGCGCGCCGGGGAACGGCGCAGCGTGCGTGGCCGCCGTAAGCGCCCCTCACCCATGCGCGCCCGTCGGCCGTGCACCCGTCAGCCGGAGGATCCGCCGCGCGACCTGTCCAGTTCCCGTTCCAGCTCCGTGATCCGGAGGTCGCGTCGGCGCAACTCCACGATCAGCCGCTGTTCGCCCTCGTGGATGCCCTCCTGGTACACCCTGCGGACGAAGGCGCCGGCCGTCGTCCGGTCGAGGCCCGAGACCACCATCAGCTCGTTCGTGAAGCGGATCGCAGGGTGCTCGTCCATGCCCTCAAGGAGAACGTGCCCGCCCGGTGCCCGCCACCTGGCGCTCAGGCGTTCTCCGCCTGGAACATCCAGTGGTGCTTCTCGAGGTCGCCCGTCAGGCCGATGAGGATGTCCTGGGTGACCGGGTCCGGGTCGGCGGTGGCCGTGATGCGCTCGCGCATCCGGGTGATCACGGCGTGCAGGGCGTCGACGAGGGTCTGCACCGCTGCGGTGTCCTTGTTCCAGCCTTCGCCGACCGGCCCGATGCCACTGGTCCCGGCGACGGTCCCGGCGCGTCCGTCCGGCGCGATGCCCAGTGCCGAGGCACGCTCGGCGACCGTGTCGGCGTGCAGGCGGGCGCTGGCGACGACCTCGTCCAGCTGGAGGTGGATCGAGCGGAAGCGCGGTCCCACGACGGTCCAGTGGACCTGTTTGGCCACGAGGGAGAGGTCCACCAGGTCGACGAGGGCGCCCTGCAGGGCGTCGCCCACGGTCTTCCTGTCCTGCTCGGACAGCGGGCTCTTCACAACGGACATCCGCTTCTCCTGTTCAGGGTGGGGGAACTATCCCGTCTGTTCGGTTTGTCACCGTTCCTCCACCATCACACAAAAGGCCGGAGAGGGCCGGAAAAGCCGGAATCCCGGTCGGACATCCGACCGGGATCCTCGATGGGAACAAACGTTTCTGGGATGACTGCTCTCCCGTGCCCCCTGCTCAGGCCGCGACCACGTCGACAGCCTCCGCCGGAGCCTTGATCGTCACGCGCTCCCCCGGTACGCCCGTCACGGACGTCACGGATACCGAATTGAACATCGGCCGCATCGGCGCGGGTACCGGCTCGCTCGCCGCCGCCGACTGCGCCAGCTCGGCGAGCGACAGTTCGTCACTCACCTCGCGCATGACCTCGGACATCCGTACGTCCAGAGCGTCGCAGATTGCGGAGAGAAGCTCGGAGGACGCCTCTTTCTGCCCCCGCTCGACCTCGGAGAGGTATCCGAGCGAAACCCGGGCGGACGAGGAGACCTCGCGCAGAGTGCGGCCCTGGCGCTGGCGCTGCCGACGCAGCACGTCACCCAGCAGGCGACGGAGCAAAATCATCGGTGGCTCCCTCCTTGGACCGCGAATCCGGATCCTTCACGCCCCACCGTACCGCCTTGGGCTCCGGCCGTGCGGGGAGCTATGTCGTGTTCACTCAGGGCTGCAAACATCCATTCCCCCCGTTGTGTTCCGTATCCTTTGCGCCCACGTTTTCTGTCAGTTCGCTCAGCAGCAGCTCCAGCACCGCCCGTACGCTCCCGGCACGGATCCGCGCCCGGTCGCCGGTCAGGTCCAGTTGCCGCACGGCGGTGCGGCCGCCCGGGGCCGCGGTGGCGACGAACACCGTACCGACCGGTCGGCCGTCCTGCGGCTCCGGCCCGGCGACGCCGGTCGTGGCAGCGCCCCAGTCGGCACCCAGCAACGCCCTTACGCCGAGCGCCATCTGCCGCGCCACCTCCGCGTCGACGGCCCCGCGCCCGGCCAGCAGCCCGCCGTCCACGCCCAGGACCTCGCGCTTCGCCTCCGTCGCGTACGCGGTGACCGAGCCGCGCACCGCGCGCGAGGCACCCGGCACCGCGGTCAGGGCGGCGGCGACCAGGCCCCCGGTGAGGGACTCGGCGACCGCCACCGTCAGGCCCCGCTCGGCCAGGGCGGCCAGCACCGCCTCGGCCTGTGCGCCGCCGTCGTCCGTGACCGCGCTCATCGCACGGATTCCCGGCCGGCCCGCTCGCGCTGTGCGGCCAGCCCGGCCCGGCGCAGGACGACGGCCTGCTTGACGTAGTCGAGACCGGTGAGCACGGTCAACGCCACGGCCACGGCCATCACCCAGAAGCGGGCGGTGGCCAACGGCCCGGTGAGCACGAGGACGTACATCCCCACGGCCACGCCCTGGGCGAGCGTCTTCATCTTGCCGCCGCGGCTGGCCGGGATGACCCCGTGCTTGATGACCCAGAACCGCATCAGCGTGATGCCGATCTCGCGGAAGAGGATCACACCCGTGACCCACCACTCCAGGTCGCCCACGCCGGACAGGCAGATCAGCGCCGCGCCCATGATCGCCTTGTCGGCGATCGGGTCGGCGATCTTGCCGAAGTCGGTGACCAGGTTGTACATCCGGGCCAGGTGCCCGTCGAACAGATCCGTGATCATGGCGACGGCGAACGCCGCCCAGGCGAAGGAGCGCCAGACCGGGTCATGACCGCCGTTGTGGAGCATCAACAACACGAACCCGGGCACGAGCAGGAGTCGCACCATGGTGAGGATGTTGGCGATGTTCCACAACCCCGCCGGCCGCCTCATGGAGGCCGGGGCATGGCCTCCAGCAGCGGAGGCCGGGACTCCGGTCATCTGGCCGCCTCCTCGGTACGCCCTCCGCCGCCCAAGGGCTCGGCGACGAGGTCCACGCCCTCGGTCGCCACCACCTTGGCCACGACCATACGGCCGGGGGCGAGCTCCTCGTCAGTGGTGAGCAGCACCTGGCCGTCGGTCTCGGGTGCCTGGTGGGCGGCACGGCCGATGACGCCGTCCTCCTCGTCGACCCGGTCGACGAGTACTTCAATGGTCTCTCCGAGACGCTCCTCCGCACGCTGGGCGGTCAGCTCCTCGGCGAGCCGGGAGATGCGCGCCAGCCGCTCGGCGACGATCTCGGGGTCGAGCTTGTCCTCGTACGTGGCGGCCTCGGTGCCGTCCTCGTCCGAGTAGCCGAAGACGCCGATCGCGTCCAGGCGGGCACCGGTCAGGAAGCGCTCCAGCTCGGCGACGTCCGCCTCGGTCTCCCCGGGGAAGCCGACGATGAAGTTCGAGCGGGCGCCCGCCTGCGGGGCCTTGCCGCGGATCTGGTCGAGCAGTTCCAGGAACCGGTCGGTGTCGCCGAAGCGGCGCATCGCGCGGAGCACGCCGGGCGCGGAGTGCTGGAAGGACAGGTCGAAGTACGGCGCGACCTTGTCCGTGGAGGTCAGGACGTCGATCAGGCCCGGCCGCATCTCGGCGGGCTGGAGGTAGCTGACGCGGATGCGCTCCAGGCCGTCCACGGCCGCGAGCTCCGGCAGCAGCGTCTCCAGGAGGCGGATGTCGCCGAGGTCCTTGCCGTACGAGGTGTTGTTCTCGGAGACCAGCATGATCTCCTTCACGCCCTGCTCCGCGAGCCAGCGCGTCTCGCCGAGCACGTCGGAGGGGCGGCGGGAGATGAACGAGCCGCGGAAGGAGGGGATGGCACAGAAGGAGCAGCGGCGGTCGCAGCCGGAGGCGAGCTTCACGGAGGCGACGGGGCTGGTGCCGAGCCTGCGGCGGAGCGGCGCGCGCGGGCCGGAGGCCGGGGCGAGGCCCTCGGGGAGGTCGGCCGGCGGCTCCGCCGGGGTCTCCTCGGCCGGGTCGGTCTGGGCGTGGCCGGGGAGGGCCACCGCGGCGGACTGCCGGGCCGCGGGGCTGACCGGCAGCAGTTTGCGCCGGTCACGCGGGGTGTGGGAGGCGTGGACGCCACCGGAGAGGATGGTCTGGAGCCGGTCGGAGATGTTCGCGTAGTCGTCGAAGCCGAGCACGCCGTCGGCCTCGGGCAGCGCCTCGGCGAGCTCCTTGCCGTACCGCTCGGCCATGCAGCCGACGGCGACCACGGCCTGGGTACGGCCGTGGTCCTTGAGGTCATTGGCTTCGAGGAGGGCGTCGACGGAGTCCTTCTTGGCGGCCTCGACGAAACCACAGGTGTTGACTACGGCCACATCGGCATCGGCGGCGTCCTCGACGAGGTCCCAGCCATCCGCCGCCAAGCGGCCTGCCAGCTCCTCCGAGTCCACCTCGTTACGGGCGCAGCCAAGTGTGACAAGAGCGACGGTACGGCGTTCGGGCATAGGGCTCAGCCTACTTTGTCCCGGAGCCGCTTCCGTTGCCGAGTGGCGACGAGTACCGAGAGGATGGTCACCCGGCGGCGCGCCGCACCGGGTTCCCCGGGCGGATTCCCACCGGCCGCGCCGCCGGTTCCGTGCCTGGTCAGCAGGGTGCAGCGGGGGCGCTCAGCCCGCTACGGGGTCGCCCTTGGTGTAGCTCAGCCGCTTGACCTTGCCGTCGTGGTCCAGGTCCTTGACCTGTTTGCCGTTCACGAACAGCTGCACCGCCTGGGGGTTGCCGAGCACCAGGTCGATCCGCTTGCTGTCGGTGAAGGTCTTGGAGGCGCCCTGCTTGAGCACGCCCTCCTCCAGCAGCTTGCCGTTGTGGTCCGTGGCGGACATCCAGGTCTGCCCGTTCTCGGCGGTGAGCTTGACGGTGACCATGTTGGCGGGGGCACCCGCGATGGCGCCGTCGGACTGCTCGGGCTTGGGGTCGGCGGGCTTGGGCGCGGTCTTCGCGCTCGGGGAGGCCGGGGGCTTGGCGGACGGCGAGTCCGCCGCGACGGAGTCGCCCGATCCCTTCGTCCCGCCGTTGAAGAGGGTGAACCCCACGAAGCCGACGACGGCGACGATGGCGGCGACCATGGCGGCCGTCCAGTTGGGCCGCCGGGGCTCGGGCCGGATGCGCTCGGCGTCGAACAGCGGCGCCGCCGGGGTCGGCGAGGGGCGCCCGCCGTACTCCGCCGCGTACTGGGTGATCAGCGGGGCCGGGTCCAGGCCGACGGTGCCCGCCAGCACGCGGATGTGTCCTCGGGCGTAGACATGGCCACCACAGCGCGAGAAGTCGTCCTGTTCGATGGCATGGACGATCGGAATGCGCACTCGAGTGGTCGTGCTGACCTCTTCGACGGTCAGCCCTGCGCTGATGCGGGCCTGTTGGAGGGCCTGGCCGATGGATGGCCGGTCGTCGTCCGCGGGAGCGTCCGCGGGAGAGTTGCCGATGGACACGTGGGCGCCTTTCGAGCGTGTAGCCACCTGCTGGAGATTCAGTCTAGGGGCGATACAAAAACATCGGGCAAGCGGAAAGACGGACTTTGTACGCCATCAGGTGGTTCTACGGCGCCGACGGTCGGACATCGGCCCGCCCCCTCTCCCTCAACTCGGCGCACCGCCGAGAGAAACGGCTGGCCGGCTCCTCTTACGGGGGTTTCCGGCCTCCGGTGGGCGGCGCCGCCCCCGGCCCGGTCTAGGCCCCGCCGTCCCCTCGGATCACCGCGAGCACCGCGTCCAGCTCGTCCGGCTTGACCAGTACGTCGCGGGCCTTGGAACCCTCGCTCGGGCCCACGATGTTGCGCGACTCCATCAGATCCATGAGTCTGCCCGCCTTCGCGAATCCCACACGCAGTTTGCGCTGGAGCATCGAGGTGGAGCCGAACTGGGTGGAGACGACCAGCTCGGCGGCCTGGCAGAGCAGGTCCAGGTCGTCGCCGATGTCCTCGTCGATCTCCTTCTTCCTGGCGGTGCCGACCGTGACGTCGTCGCGGAACACCGGCGTCATCTGGTCCTTGCAGTGCTGCACGACCCCCGCGACCTCGGCCTCGGTCACGAAGGCGCCCTGCATGCGGACCGGTTTGCCCGCGCCCATCGGCAGGAAGAGGCTGTCGCCCTTGCCGATCAGCTTCTCGGCGCCCGGCTGGTCGAGGATGACCCGGCTGTCGGCGAGCGAGGAGGTGGCGAAGGCGAGCCGGGAGGGCACGTTCGCCTTGATCAGACCGGTGACGACGTCGACGGACGGCCGCTGGGTGGCGAGCACGAGGTGGATGCCCGCGGCACGCGCGAGCTGGGTGATCCGGACGATCGAGTCCTCGACGTCCCGCGGGGCGACCATCATCAGGTCCGCGAGCTCGTCCACGATGACCAGCAGGTACGGATACGGCGTCAGGTCCCGCCCGCTGCCCTCCGGGGGCTTGACCTTGCCGTTGCGCACGGCCGCGTTGAAGTCGTCGATGTGCCGGAAACCGAACGCCGCGAGGTCGTCGTAGCGCAGGTCCATCTCGCGCACCACCCACTGGAGGGCCTCCGCGGCCCGCTTGGGGTTGGTGATGATCGGCGTAATCAGGTGCGGAATGCCTTCGTAGGCGGTCAGTTCGACGCGCTTGGGGTCGATCAGCACCATGCGTACGTCGTCGGGGGTCGCCCGGATCATGACCGACGTGATCAGGCAGTTGATGCAGGACGACTTTCCGGAACCAGTGGCTCCGGCGACCAGGATGTGCGGCATCTTCGTCAGATTGGCCATCACGTAGCCGCCCTCGACGTCCTTGCCGAGGGCGACGAGCATGGGGTGCTCGTCACCGGCGGCGTCCGCCAGCCGCAGCACGTCGCCGAGGTTGACCATCTCGCGGTCGGTGTTGGGGATCTCGATGCCGACCGCGGACTTGCCGGGGATCGGGCTGATGATCCGCACGTCCGGGCTGGCGACGGCGTAGGCGATGTTCTTGGCGAGGGCGGTGATCCGCTCGACCTTGACGGCCGGGCCGAGCTCCACCTCGTAGCGGGTGACCGTCGGGCCGCGGGTGAAGCCGGTGACGGCCGCGTCGACCTTGAACTCCGCGAACACATTGGTCAGCGCGGCCACTATGGCGTCGTTGGCGGCGCTGCGGGCCTTCCCCGGGCCACCGCGCTCCAGCAGGTCGAGCGAGGGCAGGGAGTAGGTGATGTCGCCGGACAGCTGGAGCTGTTCGGCGCGGGCGGGCAGCCCCTGCGGGGGCTCGGGCGCGGCCTTGGTGAGGTCCGGGACGCCCGTGGGCTTCCCCGGTGCGGCACCGGCCCGCGAGGTGGAGCGGGCACCGGGCACCGCGCCGGTCTCCGGGAGGTGCTCCGTCCCGGTGTCCCGCTCGGTGGAGATGCCGCTGCTGAGCCCGGCGACGAGCGGTGACGGCTGGACTCCGTGGAGCACCGCGCCGTCCAGCGAGGCCGCGGCCGCGGCGGCCACGTCGATGGCGTCCAGCGGCCGGCCCGCCGGGGGGCCGGACGGGGTGCGCGGGCGGCGGCGCTTGCCGAGCGCCTCCTCCTCGGCGCGGTCCACGTCCGTGGGCGCCTGGTCCGGCGCGGCGGGCCGACGGCGCCGGGCGGGCGGCTCGCGCCACTCGTCGGCGTACTCCGCGTACTCCGCCTCGTACTCCCCCGGGTACGGCTCGACCACCCCGAGCCGCACCCCCAGGCGTCGCAGCCGCTGGGGGATGCTGTTGACCGGGGTGGCGGTGACCACCAGCAGGCCGAAGATCGTCAGCAGGATGAGCAGGGGGACGGCCAGCACCTCGCCGACCATGACGTTCAGGGGCTGGGCGGCCACCCAGCCGATCAGTCCGCCCGCGTTCCGCAGGGCCTCCGCGCCGTCGCCGCGGCCGGGCGAGCCGCAGGCCACGTGGACCTGTCCGAGTATGCCGACCACCAGCGCGGACAGGCCGATCACGATCCGCCCGTTGGCCTCGGGCCGTTCCGGGTGACGGATCAGCCGGACCGCGATCACGCCGAGGAGTATCGGCACGACGAGGTCGAGGCGGCCGAAGGCGCCGGTGATCAGCATCTGCACCAGCTCGCCGACCGGGCCCTGGAGGTTGGACCAGGTGCCGGCGGCGATGATCAGTGCGAGGGCGAGGAGCAGGAGCGCCTGGCCGTCCTTGCGGTGTGCCGGGTCGAGGTTCTTCGCCCCCCGGCCGACCCCGCGGAACACGGCGCCGACGGCGTGCGCCACGCCGAGCCACACGGCCCGGACGACGCGGAAGACACCGTTCGTCGGGGACGGGGCGGTCTTCCTGGGCGCGGGCCTGGCAGCGGCCTTCTTGGCGGGCGGCTTCCGCGCTGCCGCCTTCTTGGCGGGCGCCTTGCCCGCGGGCTTCGGCGGCGCTTTCTTCGCGGGTGCTTTCGCGGCGGCGCCCCCGGAGCGTCCGGCGCGCTGCTTCGAGTTGCCCGCCGTGCTCTGGGAACCCTTGCCGGACGTACGTGAGGCCATGGTGCCGAGATTACCGTCGTCCGACGAGTGGGACACCCGGGCCCATGCGTTCACCCATTCGTGTCGTGGCCCGGAGGCGACCGGGGTGACGCGACGTCAGGGGGTCAGCTGGGCGAGGGAAGCGGGCCGACGCCGCTGCCCGTGCCGGGCTCCAGGGCGTCCAGCGCCCGCCGCAGCCCGGTGAGTTTGCGCTCCAGGTGGGCGGCGGTGGCGACGGCCGCCGCGTCGGCCGACTCGTCGAGCTGCTTGGTGAGCGCCTCCGCCTGCTCCTCGACGGCGGCAAGCCGCGCGGAGAGCTCGGCGAGCAGCCCGGCGGGCTCCTGGGGCGCCGCGGCCGTGCCGGGGCGGCCCTGGCCGCTCTCCAGCTGAAGGCGCAACAGAGCGGCCTGCTCGCGCAGCTGGCAGTTCTTCATGTACAGCTCGACGAAGACCGAGACCTTGGCGCGCAGCACCCAGGGGTCGAACGGTTTGGAGATGTAGTCGACCGCGCCCGCCGCGTAGCCGCGGAAGGTGTGGTGCGGGCCGTGGTTGATGGCGGTCAGGAAGATGATGGGGATGTCCCGGGTGCGCTCCCGCCGCTTGATGTGCGCGGCGGTCTCGAACCCGTCCATGCCGGGCATCTGGACGTCCAGCAGGATCACCGCGAAGTCGTCCGTCAGCAGCGCCTTGAGCGCTTCCTCCCCTGACGATGCCCGCACCAGCGTCTGATCGAGCGCCGAGAGGATGGCCTCCAGCGCCAGCAGATTTTCCGGCCGGTCATCGACCAGGAGGATCTTGGCCTTCTGAACCATGCCCCGTCCTCCTCGTCCCGGCTTGGGGTCTCCCCAGCTCGAAGAGCCGGGGGAAGCACCGGGCGCCGCCCCAGGGGACGACTCCCTTGCGCCGCCCGTCCTTGTGCCGGTCATGGTAGCCGCACCCCGCCGGTCGCCACACCCTGTCACCGCGATGTCACTGTGCACGTAGCAGAAACGTAGTGGGGGACCAGAAGGTTCCCCGAATCCCGCGCTCCCACACGTCTTCAGCCACGGCCGGTCAACAGGCGGTCAGGAACAGTCCGGTTGACCGTCACTCGGTGCGCATCCACTGCTCCATCACCGTCAGCAAGTGATCCGTGTCGACCGGTTTGGTGACATAGTCGGAAGCACCGGCATCGATGCTCTTCTCCCGGTCGCCCTTCATCGCCTTGGCCGTGAGCGCGATGATGGGCAGCCCCGCGAACTGCGGCATCCTGCGGATCGCGGCCGTCGTGGCGTAGCCGTCCATCTCCGGCATCATGATGTCCATCAGGACCACCACGACGTCGTCGTGCTGCTCCAGGACCTCGATCCCCTCGCGGCCGTTCTCCGCGTAGAGCACCGACAGCCCGTGCTGCTCCAGGACGCTCGTGAGGGCGAACACATTGCGGATGTCGTCGTCGACGATCAGCACCTTCTCGCCGTGGAAGGACCCGCCGAAGCCACCGCCGAACCCGTGGCTCGACAGTTGCTCTCCGTCACCGACCGGCTCGCCCGGCCAGGAGCCCTCCTCGGGGGCCGTCGGCACGGCCGGCCCTTGCATACCCGGGCCGGGCAGGGCGGGCCACTGTGCCGCCGCCTGTGCGGCGCGCTGCCGCCGGAGGTAGAGACCGGCCGCCCCGCGGCCCTGCGGCTCGGCCCCGGCCGGGCGCTCCGGGCTCGCCTCGGGGTGCTCGCCCGCGGCGACCGCGGTGCCCCCGGCCGGTTCCGCGACGGCCATGCCGTGGCCGCCCGGCGCGAGCTGCGCATACCCCTGGGGCGGCAGCTCACCCGAGTTGAGCGGGAGGTAGAGGGTGAAGGTGGAACCGCGGCCCGGCTCGCTCGCCGCGTGGATCTCGCCGCCGAGCAGCCGGGCGATCTCCCGGCTGATGGACAGCCCGAGGCCCGTGCCGCCGTACTTGCGGCTGGTCGTCCCGTCCGCCTGCTTGAACGCCTCGAAGATCACCCGCATCTTGCTCTGCGCGATGCCGATCCCGGTGTCCGTGACCGAGAAGGCGATCACGTCGCCGTCCGGCTCCCGCAGCGAGCCCGCCTCCAGCAGCTGCTCCCGGATGTTGTCCGGCACGTCGCTGCCCGCCGGGCGGATGACGAGTTCGACCGCGCCGGTGTCCGTGAACTTGACGGCGTTCGACAGCAGGTTGCGCAGCACCTGGAGCAGCCGCTGTTCATCGGTGTGCAGCGTCGCCGGGAGCTCCGGCGAGACCCGTACGGAGAAATCGAGGCCCTTCTCCGCCGTCAGCGGCCGGAAGGTGGCCTCCACGTAGTCGACGAGCTGCACCAGGGCGATACGGGTCGGACTGACGTCCATCTTGCCGGCCTCGACCTTGGACAGGTCCAGGATGTCGTTGATGAGCTGGAGCAGGTCCGAGCCCGCGCCGTGGATCGTCTCCGCGAACTCGACCTGTTTCGGGGAGAGGTTGCCCTCGGCGTTGTCGGCGAGCAACTTGGCGAGGATCAGCAGGGAGTTGAGCGGCGTCCGCAGCTCGTGCGACATGTTGGCCAGGAACTCGGACTTGTAGCGCATCGAGACGGCGAGTTGCTCGGCGCGCTCCTCCAGGACCTGCCGGGCCTCCTCGATCTCGGTGTTCTTGACCTCGATGTCGCGGTTCTGCCGGGCCAGCCGCTCGGACTTCTCCTCCAGTTCGGCGTTGGAGATCTCCAGCGCCTTCTGCCGGTTCTCCAACTCGGCGGACCGCTCGCGCAGTTGCTCGGTCAGCTCCTGCGACTGCTTGAGCAGGACCTCGGTCTTGGTGTTGACGCTGATCGTGTTGACGCTCGTGCCGATCATCTCGGCGATCTGGTTGAGGAAATCCTTCTGGATCTGCGCGAACGGCTGGAAGGACGCCAGCTCGATCACACCGAGGACCTGCCCCTCGAACAGCACCGGCAGCACGATGACATGGGCCGGCGGCGCCTCCCCCAGCCCGGAGGCGATCTTCAGATAGCCCGGCGGCACGTTCTCCACCAGGATGGTCCGCTTCTCCTGCGCGGCGGTGCCGATGAGGGTCTCGCCCGGCCGGAAGGAGGTGGGCATCGAGCCCATCGAGTAGCCGTACGAGCCGAGCATCCGCAGCTCGTACGCGTCCTCGTCGCCGTCGGTCTGCCCGCGGCCCGTCGGCATCGCCAGGAAGAACGCGCCGTGCTGCGCGGAGACCACCGGCGTCAGCTCGCTCATGATGAGCCCGGCGACGTCCTCCAGGTCCCGGCGGCCCTGCATCAGGCCGGAGATCCGGGCGAGGTTGCCCTTGAGCCAGTCCTGCTCCTTGTTGGCGAGCGTGGTCTCCCGGAGGTTGGCGATCATCGTGTTGATGTTGTCCTGGAGCTCCAGGATCTCGCCCGCCGCATCGACATCGATCTTGAGGTTGAGATCGCCGCGGGTCACCGCGGTGGCGACCTCGGCGATGGCCCGCACCTGACGGGTCAGGTTCCCGGCCATCTCGTTCACCGACTCGGTGAGGTCGCGCCAGGTGCCGTCCACGTCGCGCACCCGCGCCTGACCGCCCAGCTGCCCCTCGGTGCCCACCTCGCGGGCCACCCGGGTCACCTGCTCGGCGAACGAGGACAGCTGGTCGACCATGGTGTTGATGGTGGTCTTGAGCTGGAGGATCTCACCGCGCGCATCGATGTCGATCTTCTTGGTCAGATCGCCCTGGGCGATGGCGGTGGTCACCATCGCGATGTTGCGGACCTGCCCGGTCAGGTTGGACGCCATCGAGTTCACGGACTCGGTGAGGTCCTTCCAGGTGCCGCTGACGCCGGGGACCCGCGCCTGGCCGCCGAGGATGCCGTCCGTGCCCACCTCGCGCGCGACGCGCGTGACCTCGTCCGCGAAGGAGGACAGCGTCGTCACCATGGTGTTGACGGTGTCGGCCAGTTGCGCGACCTCGCCGCGCGCCTCGACCGTGACCTTCTTGGTCAGGTCGCCGTTGGCGACGGCCGCCGCGACCTGCGAGATGTTGCGGACCTGGCTGGTGAGGTTGTTGGCCATCAGGTTGACGTTGTCGCTGAGGTCCTTCCAGATGCCGGTGACGTCCCGCACCCGCGCCTGGCCGCCCAGTTGCCCCTCCGTGCCCACCTCGCGGGCCACCCGGGTGACCTGCTCGGCGAAGTCCGACAGCTGGTCCACCATCGTGTTCACGGTGGTGACCAGTTCGAGGATCTCGCCCTTGGCGTCGACGGTGATCTTCTTGGAGAGGTCGCCCTTGGCGACCGCCGTCGTCACCTCGGCGATGTTCCGCACCTGAGAGGTGAGGTTGTTCGCCATGAAGTTGACGGACTGGGTGAGGTCCTTCCAGGTGCCGGAGACCCCCTGGACCTCCGCCTGACCGCCGAGGATGCCCTCGGTGCCCACCTCCCTCGCCACCCGCGTCACCTGGTCGGCGAACGACGACAGCTGGTCGACCATCGTGTTGAGGGTGTTCTTCAGCTCCAGGATCTCGCCCCGGGCATCCACGTCGATCTTCTGCGACAGGTCACCGCGCGCGACCGCGGTGGCGACGCCCGCGATGTTGCGGACCTGGGCGGTCAGATTGCCCGCCATGCCGTTGACGGAGTCCGTCAGGTCGCGCCACACCCCGGCCACGCCCGGCACCTGCGCCTGACCGCCGAGGCGGCCGTCCGTACCCACCTCGCGGGCGACCCGGGTCACCTGCTCGGCGAACGCGGAGAGCTGGTCGACCATCGTGTTGATGGTGTTCTTCAGCTCCAGGATCTCGCCCCGCGCGTCCACGTCGATCTTCTGCGACAGATCACCGCGCGCGACCGCGGTCGTCACCTGGGCGATCTGGCGGACCTGCGACGTCAGGTTGCCCGCCATGAAGTTGACGGAGTCGGTGAGCTCCTTCCAGGTGCCGCTGACCCCGTCCACCCGGGCCTGGCCGCCGAGCCGTCCCTCTGTGCCGACGTCACGGGCCATCCGCGTGACCTGGTCGGCGAACGACGACAGCTGGTCGACCATCGTGTTCACGGTGTTCTTCAGCTGGAGCATCTCGCCGGACACGTCCACGGTGACCTTCTGCGAGAGGTCGCCGTTGGCGACCGCCGTCGTCACCTGCGCGATGTTGCGCACCTGTCCGGTGAGGTTGCGGAAGGCGGTGTTCACCGAATCGGTGAGGTCCTTCCACGTACCCGCCGCGCCCGGCACCGCCGCCTGACCGCCGAGCTCGCCCTCGACGCCGATCTCCCGTGCCACACGCGTCACTTCGGAACCGAACGCGGAGAGCTGGTCGACCATCGTGTTGACGGTGTTCTTCAACTCCAGCATCTCGCCGGACACATCGACGGTGACCTTCTGCCCGAGGTCGCCGTTGGCCACCGCCGTCGTCACCTGCGCGATGTCCCGCACCTGCGTGGTGACGTTGCGGAAGGCGGTGTTCACCGAATCGGTGAGGTCCTTCCAGGTACCCGCCGCGCCCGGCACCTGCGCCTGACCGCCGAGCAGGCCCTCGGCGCCGACCTCGCTCGCGACCCGCGTCACCTCGTCGGCGAACGTCCGCAGGGTCTCCGTCATCTGGTTGATCGTCTCGGCGAGCTGCGCGACCTCGCCGCGCGCGCTGACCGTCACCTTCTGCGAGAGGTCGCCGTTGGCGACCGCCGTGGTGACCTGCGCGATGCCCCGCACCTGCGCCGTCAGATTGCCGGCCATGAGGTTGACCGAGTCGGTCAGGTCCTTCCAGACGCCCGCGACGCCGGGCACCTGCGCCTGCCCGCCCAGCTCGCCCTCCGTACCGACCTCGCGCGCGACGCGGGTCACCTCGGAGGCGAAGGACGACAGCTGGTCGACCATGGTGTTGACGGTGTTCTTCAGCTCCAGCATCTCCCCGGCCACGTGGACCGTGACCTTGCGGGAGAGGTCGCCCTTGGCGACCGCCGTCGTCACCAGAGCGATATCACGCACCTGAGCGGTGAGCCTCGACGCCATGGTGTTGACGGAATCCGTCAGGTCCTTCCACGAACCCGACATTCCACGCACCCGGGCCTGCCCGCCCAGCTTGCCTTCCGTACCGACCTCGCTCGCCACCCGCGTCACCTCGTCGGTGAACGCCGACAGCTGGTCCACGAGGCCGTTGACCGTACGCCCGACCTTGAGGAACTCGCCCCGCAGCGGGTGCGCCGAGCCGTCCGGCCCCACCGACCGCAGGTCCATCCGCTGTTCGAGGTCGCCCTCGGCGACCGCCGACAGCACCCGGCCCACCTCGGACACCGGCCGCACGAGATCGTCGACGAGGGCGTTGGACGCATCGATCGCCTGCGCCCACGCCCCCTCGCAGGCCCCGACCTCCAGCCGCTCCGTGAGCTTCCCCTCACGGCCGACCACCCGGCGGACCCGCGCCAGCTCGCCCGTCAGCTGCATGTTGCGGTCGGCGACCTCGTTGAAGACGGCCGCGATCTCGGACATCACGCCGTCGCCCTGGGCGGGCAGGCGCTTCCGGAAGTTCCCGTCCCGCATCGCGGAGAGAGCCGACAGCAGCCGGTTCAGCGACGCGGTGTCCACTTCCGTCGTCCCATTGGCCCGGGACCGTCCGCCCTTCGCGCGCGTGCTCACGCCCCGCGCCGCTGCGCCAGACTCCACCGTGTCCCTCCCGCTGGGTCGATCATCCTCGTCGGGCTTCCGTTTCAGTCTTTCCCAGTGTTTCACCCTGCCACCGAAGCGGTGGCCAGTCGGTACGTAACCCCGACTTCGCGGTCTCGTTGGAGGCTACGGGGCAGGACTCGTCCTTCGCCGTGGCCGTCCGGCCCGGTGAGAAGCCCCGGCCCACGGGTCCGGGGAGGAGTCACAGCGGTCCGGCAGCGTCCCCACATTCGCGGGGCGCCTTCCACAGCCGACCACAGCCCGGCGGCCGGGCGCATCCGCTCCGGAGGGCACACGCGGCCGCCGGATCGCGGCCGGGCCCGAAACCCACGGCTCTGTCCACATCACTTGATCCGACGGTTTAGCCTGGCGGATGAGTCCGGGACGTGATGAGCGGGCACAGGACTCGGGGGAGCAATGAGAGGCCAATGGGGAGTGCTGTGATCACCGCGCGGGCTGCCGCCACCTTCGAGCCGGTCGGACGCTCGGTCGCCTCCGCTCGTGCCTTCGTCCGGGACACCCTCCAGGGCTGGGGCTTCCCCGACATCATCGACGACGCCGTCGTCCTGACCAGCGAACTCGTCACCAACGCCGTCGTCCACGCGGGCACCGCGGCGGACGTCCTGTGCATGCGCACGGACACCGGCGTCCGTGTCGAGGTCGCCGATCACTACCCGGACCGGGAGCTGCCGCTGCAGAGCTCCGCCCGCAGGATCGGGGGCGTCGACCGCGAGGGCGGCCGTGGCCTGCTGCTCTGCGCGGCCCTCGCCACCCGCTGGGGCGTCGAGTACAGCAGCACGCACAAGCAGGTGTGGTTCCAGCTCGACCTGCCGGACCGGCCCGCGGGCACCCGCTCGGCGGGCCCCGCGCTGCCCGCCGAGGCCCTGCCCGTCGCGGACCCCCGCGTGCGTGTCGCCGTCGTCCAGATCGACCGGGCCGGCGTCATCAGCGCCTGGAACGACGACGCGCGCGCCATGTTCGGCTTCGCCGGCGACCAGGTCATCGGCAAGCCCCTCACCGACCTCGCCGCCTGGCCGCACACCCCCGGCACCTCCACGGGCATCGCCGAGGCCCTCCGGCTCTCCCGCTGGGAGGGCTCGTACGGCATAAGGGACGCCGACGGCCGCATCACCCCGGTGTACGCCTCCCACCTGCGCGTGCGGGACACCGCGGGCGCCCCCTCCACGGTCTGTCTGCTGGTGCGCGAGGAGGAGCGGGCCGTCCTCCAGAGCCTCCAGCGCTCCCCCGCCGCGGACACCGCGACCGGCGAGCGGGGCACGGCCACCGACCCCTTCGAGGTCTTCATCGGCTCCCCGGCCCCGGACGACCTCGACGGTCTCCTCCAGCGGACGGTCGAGCGCGCCCGCGACATGCTCGACGGCGACGCCGCCTATCTGCTGCTGGCCACCGACGACGAGACCGAGCTGGAGGTCCGCGCCTCCACGGGCCTCCCGGCCGCGAACCAGCGCTTCGCCCGGGTCCCCGTCGAGGCCGGTACGGGGCGCTACGGCTCCGCCCGGATGCCCGCGGTCCACGAGGACCTCGCGGTCGTGCCCGGTGCCGTGCCGCTGCTGGCCGACACCGGCATGCGTTCCGTCGTCACGGTCCCCCTCAAGGTCGAGGGCCGCCTCACGGGTTCGCTCGGCGTCGCCGCCGAGTCGCCCGGCCGCTACACCAACGAAGAGGCCCTCCGGCTCCAGTTCGCCGCCGACCGTATCGCCCTGGCCGTCGAACGCGCCCGCCTCAACGAGCTCGAACGTCTGCGCCGGGGTTCGCTCTCGTTCCTCGTGGAGGCGTCGGATCTTCTCGCGGGCACCCTCGACCGCGACCAGACCCTGGCCCTCATGGCACAGATGACCGTGCCCACGCTGGCCACATGGTGCGCGGTCTACACCGTCGCCGACCCGGCGTCCGACCCCGAGCTGTCGTACGTCCTGCACGAGGACGAGGACCGCATCGACGGCCTGAAGACCCTGCTGGGCAAGCTGGCGCCGCCGGAGCCCGTGCCCACGCCCGGCGCCCGGGTGTGGACGGCGCCCGCGGAGGCGGCCCACTCGGCCGCGCTGCGCAGTTCCCTGCGCAGCCTCGGGCTGGCCGACCTGGCCCGGACGGCGGGTCCGGGCACCTCGCTCGCCACGGCGGCCGCGGTCGGCGGGGAGACGGTGGTCCTGCCGTTGGTGGCCCGCAACCGTGTGATCGGCATGCTCACCCTCGGCAAGCCCACCGACGACCACTTCCGCCAGGAGATCCTGGAGCTCGCCGAGGACCTCTCCCGCCGGGCCGCGCTCGCCCTCGACAACGCCCGCCTCTACAGCGAGCGCACCGCCATCAGCCAGTCCCTCCAGCGCAGCCTGCTGCCGCCGGAGCTGCCGCACGTGACCGGTGTCGAGGTCGACGTCATCTACCGCGCGGCCGGGGAGGGCAACGAGGTCGGCGGTGACTTCTACGACCTCTTCCCGATCCGTGACGGCGCCTACGGGTTCGCGATCGGCGACGTCTGCGGCACGGGCCCGGAGGCCGCCGCGGTCACCGGTCTGGCCCGGCACGCCCTGCGCCTCCTGGCCCGCGAGGGCTACGGCGGTCCGGCGGTCCTGGAGCGGCTCAACGCCGCCATCCTCGACGAGGGGGCCCGCAGCCGCTTCCTGACGCTGTTGTACGGGGAGCTGTGGCCGCAGGCGGACGGCAGCGCGATCCTCAAGGTCGTCTGCGCGGGCCATCCGCTGCCGTTGCGGCTGCGCCCGGACGGCACGGTGGAGGCCGCGGCCGATCCGCAGCCGCTGCTGGGCGTCATGGAGGACCTGGAGCTGTACGAGCAGACGGTCACCCTCGACCCGGGCGATGTGCTGCTGTGCGTCACGGACGGTGTGACGGAGCGCCGTGAGGGCTCGCGCATGCTGGGCGACGACGGCCTGAGCGACGTTCTGGCGAACTGTACGGGCCTGACGGCGGGTGCGGTCGCCGCGCGCATCCTGCGTGCCGTCGAACGGTTCGCCGCCGAGCCCGCGTCGGACGACATGGCGATTCTGGCGATGCGGGTGCCCGAGCGTCAGGAGGGCTGATTCCAGGGGCTTCCGGAACAGCCTTCAGGTTTTCCGGGACAGCGAAAAGGCCCCCGCCGAATGACGAGGGCCTTTTCTTCTGGAGCCCCAATACGGAATCGAACCGTAGACCTTCTCCTTACCATGGAGACGCTCTGCCGACTGAGCTATTGGGGCCGGCAACGAGATAAAGCATACCCGATGTTCGCACGCCCTTTTGACCACCTGCCGGTTCCGTCAGGCGGCGGCCTTGAGGAGGCCTCCGAGCGCGTTGCACGCGGACACCATACGGTGCAGTTCCCGTGGGCCGGTTCCGGCGTCCACGGGCAGGGCGAGGCATTCGTCGGCGGCCCGTTCCGTTTCCGCCAGCCACAACTCCCGCCGGAACGCGGGGGTTCGGTGCACCGGTGTCTGGACGGGTACGTGGCAGCGGACGCGGCGGGCCCGGAGCGCGCGGGCGAAGGCGTCCCGGTCGGGCCGTCCGTTGCCGGGTACGCGCACGACGTACGACTGGTAGCTGTGCGGGAGTTCGGGGTCCATAGGGGGCGTGAGAACGCCGGTGAGGCGGGCGGTGAGGTAGGCGGCGTTCTCGCGCCGCCTCCTGGCGTCGGCGTCCGGAAGCCGATGGGGCTCGTATTCGATGACGAGCAGCCCTCGGGTGGCGGCGACGGCGCGCAGCCCGGCCAAGTCGGCGCGGTGGCCGAAGAGATGAATGGGCATCACGGCCGCGGTGCGCAGGGTGATCGTGGCGGCGACGGAGACCGGTGAGAGGCAGAGGCTGTGCGGGTCGATGTCCGCGAACACGGGTACGGCGCCGACGCGCCGGACCGCTTCGGCCGCGTCCGTGGTGGCGTACGAGGGCACGATGACCTCGTCACCTGCGCCGATGCCCGCTGCCGTCAACCGCTCCGCTGTCCCCATGGAAGGGAGGGTGACGGCAGGACGTTAACGAGGAGTGACGCTCCGCACTTCATCATGAAAACAAAAAAGCTCCGGTATCTGAACCGAGGTCCAGATACCGGAGCTTTTGAAAATTTGTTCGGCGGCGTCCTACTCTCCCACACGGTCCCCCATGCAGTACCATCGGCGCTGAAAGGCTTAGCTTCCGGGTTCGGAATGTAACCG